>CALBGD010000389.1 GCA_937893735.1 uncultured Clostridia bacterium
GCTTCATGGACCGACGGGAATTATTCCTACTCCATCTACTCCGAGAATGAGCTGACAGCTAAGCTTGTGGAGAGCATTATCGCTGAAATCAGATAAATCCTCTAATGCATATGAAGCTCCGGTGTGTAAAGCACCGGAGCTTCAGCTTGTCGATAAGTCTGTCACCGCGTTATTCGCTGAGCGAATAACGCTGACTTCTTTTTTATAAGAATTTCTGATGAAGATGTCACTTGTCTTGGGGCGCGATGTCACGCCCTGCCTTGTTCCTTTTCTTCGCCTCATACATATTCGCGTCCGCATTTGCGATAGCTTCCTGAAACGTCATTTTTCCCGGTTCGAATATTGAGAAGCCTGTTGAAACAGTCGGCAGGCGCGGTTCCTTAAGCCGATTTTTCGCTATCATGCTGCTGAAATCAAGGTCCAGTTCCTGCGCGGATTCTATGCGCTTGGTGAGTATCACGCAGAATTCATCGCCGCCTATGCGGTAGCAAAGGCCGATTTTTCCATAGACTTTCCGCAGCGCTTTTGCGACCTCCCTCAGGCTTTCATCACCGAATTGGTGACCGTATTTGTCATTTATTTTCTTGAAATCGTTCACGTCAAAGAACAGTATGCCGACGCGCCTCTGCTCTGATTTCACACGGCGCTCGTAGGCGTTGCGGTTCATGAGCTCCGTGAGGGCGTCCACCTGGATCATTACCGTGCAGTAATAGATGTAGAACAGGATAGATCCTATCGCGACGGTGATCCATACTATCCGTATAGATTCATTCACCGCCTGACAGGTCACACCCGTAGCCATGAACAATGCGATCATTGCCAGCACAGTTTTGTTCTGGCTCTGAAACCTCCTACCGAACATTGCGATGGAATAAAGCATGAACGCCGTGCTGGCAGCTACTGCGATATAGTAGATATCGTAAAATGCGCAGTGATGATAAACGTTGTTTTCATCGACCCAGAATGTTATCCCGGAGAATATGGACAGGAACTGTATCAGAGCATGAACCGCCTGCATTATCAGAAACACAAGCCGGGATTTGTGCGGCTGGAATGCATTTGCAAAAACTATCGGGATAAACGGCGTAACCGAAAGCTCAATGAACTTCACTATCATATGCGGTATGCGGAAAGACGGGGCGGCTCCGTCAAGCAGAAGTCCGAGGCACTCCGCGGAGGAGCAGACTATTACCAGTACCGCGCTGAATATTATTCCGCGCTTTGCTGAAAGCGAGACCGTAAAATTCCTGAATGAAAATAATATAAGTATCAACATTGAAAAAACGGTCATGCCTATGCAGGCAATATATATATTCATGATGTCACACCTCTATGAATTTTTTCAACATTTTATTATACATCACTCCGCGCAACAAAAGCGCAACATTTGAGCGTTTATATGAAAAAAACTATTCCAGCAATAAAAAAAGTTGCACTTTTGTTGCGGATTATGGTGTATAATAAAAAGATGATTAGAACGAACGAAGAACAAGCTGTTTTCAGACAGATTCTGAATCAGTATAAGAAAGAGGCAAAGGCAATGAAAAAGATATCGTCGATCCTTACTTCTGCGGCAGTGCTGGCGGCATCGCTTATGACGTTCACGACTGTCACGGGTGCAGAGGAAACGGAGAGCAGCGGCGTGGTCATACTTCACACAAACGACGTCCACTGCGGATTTGAGGCGGACGACTCCACCTACGGCGCGGCTGACCTTGCCGCATACAAGGCGCACCTTGAGGACGAGGGCTATGATGTTATCCTTGTGGACGCGGGCGACTTCGTTCAGGGCGGAGTTATCGGCACGCTTTCCGACGGAGAGTATCCCATGCAGATAATGAACGAACTTGGCTATGACGCCGCAGTCCCTGGAAATCACGAGTTCGACTACGGTATGGACGCGTTTTTCAAGCTGGCTGGCGAGGCTCAGTTCCCGTATCTTTCAGCGAACTTCACCGACCTCAGGACAAACGAAAAGCCTTTTCCGGCGTACACTATGATCGACGCTGAACAGTATAGGATAGCGTTCGTAGGAATCACAACGCCGGAAACACCCACTTCCAGCAGGCCTTCAAATTTCCAGGACGAGAACGGAAACTACATCTACGGTTTCATGGGCGGCGATGACGGAACGGCTCTCTACACCGCAGTCCAGAATGCGATAGACGCGGCTTACGCTGACGGCGCGGACTATGTATTTGCGATAGGTCACATGGGCAACTATGTTTACGACGACAGATGGAGCTCCACTGCGGTGATCGAGCACGTCAGCGGGCTTACCGGCTTCATAGACGGACATTCCCACAGCCAGATCATAGCTGAGGACTGGGACAAGAACAACAATGATGTATGGCTTACCTCCACCGGAACAAAGCTCCAGACTATCGGTCAGATAACGATAACCCCGGATCATGTTGACTGCACGCTTATAAACAAAGGCGATTACATAGTATCCACGGACCAAGACTCCGCTGAATACAAGGCATACCAGAAGATGTCCGGTTTTATCGCGGGAATAAACGAGCAGTACAACGAGCTTGCCGGAACAGTAGTCGCAAGGACGGACGTTGAGCTCACCGTCAACGACCCGGACACCGGAGCACGCGCAGTCAGAAGCTCTGAAACCAACCTAGGCGACCTGTGTGCCGACGCCTACCGCGCAAAAACCGGCGCAGACATCGCAATAATGAACGGCGGGGGAGTACGCGCAAATATCTCATTCGGCGACATTACATACGGGAACATCATCGACGTCCAGCCTTTCGGGAATTCCCTCTGCGTTATCGAGGCCACTGGTCAGCAGATACTCGACTGCCTTGAACTCGGCGCTATGCATTATCCGGAGGAGGACGGCAACTTCATTCAGGTTTCCGGTCTTACATATCAGATAAACGCATATATCCCCTCATCTGTAAAAACGGACGAGGACGGAAACTTCCTCGGCGTTGACGGAGAATACCGCGTAAGCAATGTATTCGTTGGTGATGAGCCGCTTGACCCCGGCAGGACGTACACAGTGGCTTCCCACGATTATTACTTTGTCAGCTTCGGCGGCGGAATGACCATGTTCAAGGACTGCAATATGGTCGCAAAGGAGATCGCCCTTGATAATCAGGCGCTCATAGACTACATCACCGGTGAGCTGGGCGGTACTGTCGGCGGGGAATACTCCGACCTGCGCGGAAGCGGCAGAATAGCTGTCGTGAGCGAAACCCCCGAAACCTCCGATGAAGCAGGAACCGGTGAAACCGCCGGAACCGCTGAAACTGATGAAATTTCCGGAGGATCTGATAATCCGAATACAGGTGCCGGCTCTGTGGCTGTGCTCATTTCCTCTGTCGGAATTTCCATGGCACTGATGGCCGTTTCACGCAGAAGAAAGTAATATATCTTCGTACCGCAGGAAATACTTCTGCGGTACGAGTCTTATTTTATAAAGAAAATGCAGGGATTTGAAATTATGGAACAATTTTGGGCTTTTATCACTACTCCAAGATTCGCGATAAGCGCGATAATAATTTCCGCCGCTGTCGGCTTGTGGTTCGTCCTGCGGCGCGGATATAAGAAATACATATCGCTCGAACAGGCAAAGGGACAGCGTGCAACTCTTGTGCGTATATCATTCGGAGTCCTTCAGCTTCTGGTGGTTGTCGGCGCGATAGTTCTGGTGCTTCAGGTAAACGGGGAGAACGTCAACTCTATCCTAGCAGGACTGGGACTGATAAGCGCCATCGTCGGCCTTGCACTGCAAGACGTTCTGAAAGACTACCTGATGGGAATACACATCATCAAGGATCATTACTTCACGGTCGGCGACGTTGTGAAATACGAGGACATCGAGGGAGAGGTGACAGGCTTCACAATGCAGACCACCACGCTCCGTAACATCGACGACGGTACAGTTACAACGATATGCAACCGCAACATAACCGAGATAACCAAACTGCCCGCTTCCTGCATGGTGAATATTGACCTGCCGCTTTCCTATGACGAGGACATGGGGACGGTCAACAAGGTACTTGCCGATATTGCCGAGCAGGTAGCCAATGTGCCCGGAATAGACCGCTGCTTATATAAAGGGACGCAGGATTTTGGCAGATCGGCTATAATATACCGGCTGAGATTCTTCTGCCCGCCTGCTAACAAGCCGGAGCGCCGCCGCGACGCCCTGCGCGTGGTACAGGCCGGTCTGGAAGCCGCAGATATACATATTCCATTCGACCAGATCGATGTTCACAGCAAGTAAGTTCACGGGTTTACTTTTAAAAAAATATATGTTATAATAAATGCAAATCAAGGATTTGCTCCGTGCGTATCGGATAGTTATTTCATAACATATTTTGGGAGGAGGGCATGATATGAACATTCTGGTAGTTGACGACGAAGAGCTTCCACTGAAACTGCTGGTGGATTCTATCGGGAAAGTCCTGCCCTCCGCTGAGGTACACCCTTTCCAGAAGCCGCGCGAGGCTCTGGACTTTCTGAGCGCAAACCACTGCGAAATAGCATTTCTGGACATAGAAATGCGCGGAATGACCGGGTTGGAATTCGCACGGCGAATAAAGGAGCTCGACCCGCAGACGAACATCATTTTCGTGACGGGATATGCGAAATACGCCGTAGACGCATTCCGGGTCGGCGCCAGCGATTACCTGCTGAAGCCTCCGACTCCGGAATCAGTTTTGCAGGCGCTGGAGCATCTGCGAAATCCGATAAGGAACGATTCCGAAAATAAGATACGCATACAGTGCTTCGGTAATTTCGAGGTGTTTTATAACGGGAAACCCCTTGCATTCAAGCGGGTAAAAACGCGGGAGCTTTTCGCGTATCTCGTTGACCGAGTGGGCGCCGGCGTTACCTCCGGGGAGCTTATATCAGTACTCTGGGAGGACGGGCTGAACAAACATTCCCGCCAGAGCAATCTCCGCAACCTCATCAGCGACATGAAAAAGACCCTTACCGAAATAGGAGCTGATAACATCATCATAAAAAACGGTAAGACGATAGCGATAGACTGCAGCGCCGTTGACTGCGACTACTACGATTTTCTGCACAATGTCCCGTATGCGGTGAACTGCTATCACGGAGAATACATGGCACAGTATTCATGGGCTGAGATAACCACAGCTTCTATTATAGATAAACGGTGAGCGCAAAGCCCACCGTTTTTCATTGTGAGAATATTCCTGCCGCCTCCATATGAGGAGTAAATTATAGTATCCTCTGATTTTACGGCAGCAAATTTAATTCAAACATTTTGTATTCAGTCCAGCCAGTGTCTTCGTAGAACATTGATTTTGCCTGTACGAATTTAAATCCGCACCTGGTGTAAAGCCTTTCCGCGGCTTTGTTTGTTCCGAGGATATCAAGCCTTACTGCCTTTTTGCCGCTGGCTCCCGCGGTATTTATAATGTGCGTTACAAGCTCTGTTCCGATTCCATTGCCTTGCCGGAATTTGGCGACCGCAAGCGCATGGGGGATCAGTACTTCCTGTCCGCCGCAGTCAATGCTCCACGGGACCCCGGGCGTAGCCCTCGTTGGAGCTGCTGTTCAGTATCACGCAGGCACATATCTGTTCATCATGTCTGAGCGTGTAAAGTTCTCCCCGGTTAAGGCTGTCCTGCAAAAGCTGGTCTGAGGGGTATATTCCCTTTTTCCAGCCGATCTTGTCATTCTGGTCGCTCATCTGGTCGATAAGCTCCCAGTAGAATCCCTTTATGATATCGAATTCTTCTGGCTTTGCCTGTTGAAATATCATTTTTTGCTTCCTGAGTAGTTAATGTGTGCATATATAATTTATTATAACACAAATGGCTTGATTTGTACAGACAAAAAACTCCGCAGAGTAATAAGATCCTGCGGAGTTTTTTGCTGTTGGATCACGCCAGCGGCTTTCCGCTGAACACAGGGAAACCATTGAAATCACCGTAATCGCGGATATGCTCCATTCCTGTGAGAGCCTGCATATCCTCACCGGATATCGTGAAATCAACGTCTGCATTCGATTTCATGTGTGAGGGGTCGGCTGTTTTCGGGAGGGCAACAGTGCCGAGCTGTATAACATACCGTATGCAGAGCTGCGCGGCGGATACGCCGTATTTCTCTGCCATTTTTGCGATGGCGGGATTCTTCAGCGCCTCGCCGTGAGCGATAGGCGAGTAAGCCTCTGCCAGAATGCTCTGCTCCTTACAGAAATCCAGCAGTGCAGTGTCCGTATTGCTTATGTGTAGGAGTATCTGGTTTACTGCGGGCTTTACCTGGCAGTCAGACAGGAGATTTTCAAGGTCGTCGCGCAGGAAGTTCGAAACTCCGATAACGCGTATTTTCCCGGCTGCCTGTGCGTCTTCAAGGGCGCGCCAGACCTCCTTGTTTTCTTCAAAATAGCGCTTTTCAACGCGGAATTCATTCCACGGCTGCGGGGAATGTATTATCATCTGGTCAAGGTAGTCAAGCCCCATTTTTTTGAGGGTCTCATCAATTGACCTTGCGGCGCTGTCGTAGGTTTTCAGCTCAGCTGCAACCTTGCTGGCAGCAAATATCTTTTCGCGCGGAAGTCCGCAGGTGCGTATTCCCTCGCCGACGCCGCGCTCGTTTCCATATGCCTGGGCAGTGTCGATAAGGCGGTAGCCAAGCTCCACAGCGGAGCGTACGGCGTCTGCCGCACTGCTGTCGTCAATAAACCATGTCCCAAGCCCGAGTTTAGGAATATCAACACCGTTTGCAAGTGTATAGGTCTCGTTGAGTATCATGATAGGCTCCTCCTTACTTAACATTATATCTGAGCCAGACTGCGCCGCTCGGGTATTTTTTCACATCTGTGAGAGTGAGCGGAGTAACCGGACGCTCCATAGGCAGTCCATCAAATACGGCTGCCATTCCGCCCCTGCCGTCTATTCCGGCGCCGATGAGAATGCTGACCTCGTCAAGAAGTCCGGCTCCAAGGAATCCCGCATTGATGTGACCGCCGCCGACAACAGCCATTTTTTTCACGCCGAATTCTCCGGAAAGAATTTCACATACGCGTTTGAGGTCAATTTTTTCCGTTCCGCAGACGATCCATGAGATGTGCTTTCCGTTCAGATAATCAATGTAGCTGCGGCTGGCTTTTTCGCTCATGACGATGAGAAGCGGGCGTCTGCTGCCCTTGTCGTCATTCCAGAGAAGTGTGCCGTTGGTGTCCATAACGATCTCATAGCCCTCTGCGGAGGCTGCTTTTGAAAAGCCCTCACTCCCGAAGGGCTCGCTGTTTTCAGCGTGGAATTCTCCGGGCAGAGCCATTTCGAGCTGGGCTGTCACGCGTCCGCTGACGCGGCTT
>CALBGD010000390.1 GCA_937893735.1 uncultured Clostridia bacterium
ACTGGACTTGAACCAGTGACACCCTGATTAACAGTTTGGGTGTTGAAAACGCACTATACACATTATACTAGGTTGATGAGCATTTGTCAATACTGCTTACCAGAAAAGGCAGCAGGAACCGTCAAATTACGCTTTTTATCTCCCAAAGGTGTATAATAAGTATTGCGAAACAGATTTGTTTTGTAAATACAACATATGGGAGCAAAACATGATATCAGACATTTACAAGGAATTTATGCTTGAGCAAAAATTCCGAAACAACACCGGAAAAACGATTGAATGGTATCAAGACAATCTGGAAAAGTTTTTCATCTGGCTTGATACTGACAATCCCGCTAACCTATCGCTTGAGAACTTCAAGCAGTATGGTGTCTATCTCCACGACAACGTAATCAAGCACAACGGCGATAAGCTGTCAGACTCGTCCGTACAAGGTTGCCTGAGAGCTGTAAAAGCGTTCTACAATTACGCGATTGAGCAGCAGTACATAGATGATTTCAGCAGGAAATTGAAACTCCCAAAAGTACATCATCGTGAACAGCAAATCCTTGATGACGAAGAAATCGAAACCTTGTTCAGCTGTTTTGGAAACAGCGAAACGGATACCCGTAACAAGTGTTTCATCGCATATATGCTTGACTGTGGACTGCGTAGGGGTGAACTCACCAAAATCAATATAGGCGATGTGGACATCAAGAACAAGACTACCATTATAAAGGGAAAAGGTGGCAAGCAGCGTTTCGTTCCTATGGGTTCGATGAGCTCTTCCCTGTTGAGCGAGTACATCAAGCTCTATCGCAGCAGCGCCGGTCTGACCTCTCCACTGTTCATCGACAATAACGGTGAACGCTGCTCGGACAACCTGATAAAGCAGCTATTCAAACGGCTCAAAGACCGAAGCGGTATAAAGCGACTGCACCCGCACCTTTTAAGGCACACCTTTGCGACATACTACATCGCTGACGGCGGCGATCTGGAAACGCTCCGTCTGATACTCGGTCACGCAAACATACAGACAACTCAACGATATCTGCACATGGCGTTTAACCTCAAACTCCAGAAATCACGTCATACATCACATATCGACAAGCTGTACAAAATGTAAATTACATACACACCAAAGCAGAGAAGCAACACTTCCCTGCTTTTTCTTTTTCAGTCCTGCAAAAATTGTGCTACATATAGCACATCGGGCAAAGAAAAGAGGTAAACATGAAATCCTTTTTCAAAGCGATAACGCAGCTTATAATCTACCTTATATCAAAGAAGAAAAGGGACTAAAGGAGGACAACATGAAAAGCGAAAGATGGCAAAACTCAAAATCAATTTTATTGTCTTATCAAGATTTTAAGGACGAGCTGAGAACCGAACGTCAGTGGGCAAAAGCAGGATATCTTCCGGTGTCCAAGGACTGCGGAAAGAAACTCCGTCCCTCACGCTTTTCTACTGGCTCGGTTAATACCCTCCCCCGCTATCTTCTGCCAGAGGAAGTCAGAGCTGCAAGCTCCGATGAGCTGGCGGAATATTTTAAGCCGGAGCGTGAGCGCAAGGCAGCACGGGACGCCGAACGCAGAGCAAGGCTCAAGCGGGAACGCGAAAAAGAAAAGGAAAAGGCTCGAATGCGCCTTGCATTGGACGAGCAACGGGAAAAGGTTCTTGCTATTACACAGCCTGTTGAGCTACCCGCCGAAACATCAGGCGGTATCGTGATAGATACAGAAAAAACGGGCTTATGCGCTGGAGAAGATGAAATCTTGCAGCTTTCCATAATCAGCGAAAACGGTGAGAAGCTGTTCGACAGCTACTTTCGTCCCCTGCACAAGTCATGGAGTGCAGCGCAGGCTGTAAATAACATCTCCCCAGATATGGTGGCGGACGCACCGAGCATTGCTGATAAAGCTGCCGAAATCCAGCGGATACTAAACTCCGCAGATACGATTATTGGCTACAATACACCTTTTGACGCAGATTTCATAACGGCTGCCGGATTGATTATCCCGGAAAGAGCTGAAATCGTTGATATAATGCCGATTTTCGCAGAAATCTACGGCGAGTGGAGTGACTACCACGGCGACTACAAGTGGCAAAAGCTCACGACCTGTGCCGAGTACTATCACTTTGACTGGGAAAGCACAACAATGTCGGCTCACAATAGCCTTGCAGATTGTTTTGCAACGCTGCACTGCTACAAGCATATCTTCAAATGAGATTGTGCTACATATAGCACAACAATCCCCTCCGCCACAGAGGTTCACATATATTTCTCCCCGATGAACGCAGCTTAACCGCTGCGTTCGATGAACACCCTCCCGAAATGGGATTATTTATAAAGGAGTATTTCAATGTTTTCAACTCACACAAAGACAGGAAGAAACAACATGGTTGGCTACACAGTAGCGAAAATTCGTAAGCAGCAACTTTTAATCAGCCAGCGAGAATTAGCCGACAGACTCCAGGTACTTGGCTGGAACATAGATAAAAACGGAATACAGCGTATCGAATCCGGTGAGAGGTTCGTGAACGACATGGAGCTTATCTATCTGGCGCGGCTCTTTAATATGACCATTCCAGAGCTTTATAATGATGTCCCCTCTATCGACACAATCTCGTTCGACACAAACGAGAACAACAAAGGTTAAACGCTCTACGGAGCTTTAACACACGGCATGGGTAGCTCCCAACAGGGCGGTATTTCCTCTTTCGCCGCCCCTCGCCGTGTTATATATCAAGACTGAAAGAGGAAAAAAACGTGCTTTACTGCACAGAAAGAGGTAAATCATGAACTTACAGGAGATTAAAGGCACTACTCCCCCAAAAACCAAAAGGAAACCCAAAATCTCTGATGAGGGTAAACTCATCTTGTCCTCATTTTTGTGGGCGAGCTTGGTAATGGCAGTGTTTGTAGCTTTAGCGCTGCTGAGCTGCCTGTTTCTTAATGACGCAAGCCAGCTCATTGGCTCAATAGATACAGTCGATACAGCCGTAACTGCTGTTTATGATGGCAAAATCGTTGACAAGCGCATTGTTAATGCGGATACAAATGCGTTTCGTTCCTCCGAAACAGAGTACCGTCTATATATAAATGTTGATTATGAGGTTGGCGGCAAGCAGCAGACAACGACAAAATATTTCTGCGTACCTGAAAGCACATATCTCTTATACGACATCGGTGACTATTTCAATTCTCACAGCTTTGAGATTGAATAATACAAGAAGAGGTACATATGAACGGAAACACCGAAGCACAGGCAAACATCAGCCCGAATTACCCTTTGAACTTTCTGCTTGCTGTTGACAACAAGTACAAAACGGATTACATTCCGTCAGATATTGATGAAACGATAGAATACTTGCTGCACATCATTTTCGCCAACACGCCAAATGACGCGGATATTCTCCGCAAGCACTTCAAGTACGGCAAGACATACGCTGATATCGCCTGCGAATATCAGGACACCGAAGAACACATACAGCAGCTCGCCAACCGCGCTATCGGGAAATTTCAGTATCCCACTTGCGTTGACTGCTTAGGGAAAGGAATTTTCAAGATAATCATGTATTATCGTGGATTTTATCGTGGATTTTATGGCAAATTCAGCTGTAGCAATAAAGCCCCAGATTTTGTTACAACAGTAACCGAAATCGGTACTCTCAACCTATCAGTTCGCAGCGAGAACGGATTAAGGCGTGCCGGAATAAATACAATCGGCGATTTGGAAAAGATGACAACCAAAGAGCTTTTAGGCATTCGCAACCTTGGCAAACGCAGCTATGACGAAATAGTAAGTATGCTTAGGCTGTACAACATCGGGCTGCGTGATGAAGAATGATTTGAGGTAGCTCCTCATTCAGCGCATAAATGTGCTACATATAGCACAAATCGAAAGAGGATAATCACATGAACACGGAAAAAAACAACGAGCCGCAAGAGCTGAAATGCCCGTTCTGCGGCAAAACCCCGGTCTATGGCGTATTCGTCACATCGTACTATTTCCGGAAAGAGCATAAGCTGTACAATAGCAGCGAAAACCTTATCATTCCGGAAAGTGAAAATGACAACATCAGCGATGTTATCGGCTATCCGATAGAGGAAATTCCAAACCCCAGCATACGGATAACAAGTTTCCGCTGCGGCGCTTGCAACCAGAATTGGCTATCAAGCGAGTACAAAATCGTGTCCGAACCAAACGGCTCATGCTCTTTTGTAAAGAAAGACATGAGCAAGCCCAGAGAACCAAGCAGCACATTCTACGCTAGGTTCATGGAAATCTGTAAGAAAAACGGCGTAAAGCCAACTCCTTTGATTAAATCATTAGGGTTAAGCACAGGTAACTTGAAAAAGTGGTCTGAGGGTTCAACCGTTAATTCAGACATCGTTGAAAAGCTAGCTGCGTATTTTGGCGTATCACCCGGTTTTTTCTTTTCAGAAGATGAAGAACAGCCGATTGCTGGCAGCGCATTAGATAAGCTGTACAAATCCACAGGCGGGGGTGAGTAAATATGGCAGAAACCAAGTTCGGCAAACGAATACGATCTATTCGTCAGAATGCTGAATGCAGTCAGAAAGAATTCTGCGCGGTGCTTGACATACCGCAGTCCACGCTGTCCGCATATGAAACTGACAGAATGCAGCCTACTGTTGCTACTCTGATAAATATAGCTACCAAGTACAATGTATCAATGGACTGGCTTTGCGGTATTGACAAAACCAACGGTGGCAAATACATAGACAGCAAATCAATCGGCTTACGGATAAGGACGCTGCGGTTAGAGCGCAATTTAACGCAGACCGACTTTGCCAAGATGATTAGTAAATCGCTGCGAACCGTCCAGAAGTACGAAAACGGCGAGATTGAAATCAATATCTCAACTGCAAATGATATTGCCCGCGTTCTGGACGTATCTGCGTCTTATATTCTCGGTAATGATGATACGGTTTTATCATATCAATTGCCTAAATCCCCTCAAACGTTTTACGAAAAGCTAATCTATCTCATCGAGGATAAGGGAATAACCAAGAACAAGCTGTTGACGGACTTAAACCTCAACAGGAATTCGTTCGGAAACTGGCAGAAGCAAGGCTCAAAGCCCAGAGCAGAAACAATGGAGAGGATCGCGGAATATTTCGAGGTCACTCCCGAAAGCCTGACCAAAGACAACACGGAAATCCAGTATCTTCCGACAGCGAAAAAGCTCCTAGCGCAGCCAGCACCTCCGACAGTCAAGCTCAACGGGAGTAATTTCACCGCAGAGATACCCGCTTACGTTTTTACGGAGCTTATGTCGATTTTGCTCGAAAAGCTGGAGAAATGATTGTGCTACATATAGCACAAAACAGAAAGAGGTATAACATGGCTGTTAATCTTACAAAACCATTTCAGGGGCGTGAATACACCCCTGTCCACCTAATGGACGAAGAAGAAAGTATTCAGCGCAGTTCACTTACTGCGCCCGACCAATTGCCCAGCTACACCCCCGAGCATATTGCGTATGAACCCGCTGCTCCGGAACAGGGCGCTGACATTGATGTATCTGTCGTTCATGCTGAAAATGCTCCCGCTGTCGTTGAAAAGCCAGACCTCAACGTTTACATGAATGAACTGCTTGAGGGAATAGAAAATGCAAACGCTGATACGCGAGAAAAGTTCATGAACGAGTTCTTGAAAGCGGCTAAAAAGAAAAAGAAGTCTATGAAAAAACATGAGACTGCACTTTCAGAAGAAACCGTTCATGCTTGTTTGACTGGCTTAGTATTTGTAGTTATTTTACTTTTCAGCAGTTTCTATCCTACAATTATTGAATTGACAATCGGTCCAATCCCAGAAACGGGAGCAGTTTCAGAAATATTTGAGCTTGCAAATTTCTTACGTCCCGTTGCATTAATCACCGGAGCGCTTGGAATAGCGTTATCAACATTTCGCCTTATTCGCGAAATATTGTTTCCATCTTAAACCGGAAAGAGATAGCTACTCTGACGCAGCAATAGCCTGCTGTGTTACCGGTTAAATCCAAAGGCTAAAAAATGTGCTACAT
The DNA here is from genome assembly GCA_937893735.1 of uncultured Clostridia bacterium. Lineage (GTDB taxonomy): Bacteria > Bacillota > Clostridia > Oscillospirales > Ruminococcaceae > CAG-115. The sequence continues at coordinate 6,034 of CALBGD010000390.1, forward strand.
ATAGCACAAAACAGAAAGAGGAAAAAACATGAAATCTATCGCACTCTACAACAACAAAGGCGGGGTTGGAAAGACAACCTCGACAATCAACATCTCGCAGCAGCTCGCTCTCAAGGGCAAGACCGTACTGGTCGTTGACCTGGACGGACAGGCGAACAGCTCCCGTTTCTTCACGGAAGAACCGAAGCCCGGACTTGCCGACGCACTCGTTGACGCGGCAACAGCTCCTGAGATTGCACTCTGCACCACACGATACGACAATATCGACATTATCACAGCAACACCAGAGCTGAACAACATCATCTCAAGGTTTGGTGCAATGACCGAAGAACACCAGCGCCAGCAGGCAGAAAAGATTTTTTCTTTTTCAGCAATGCCGTGGTATTCTGGTAGAAAATACGACTATATGCTGATAGATATGCCCCCGGCGCTCAACGCGCTTACAAAGAATATTCTTAGCTCCTGCGATTATGTATTCGTTCCGATCGAGCTGGGACTATTCTCTATTCAGGGCATACCGACAGTTACAGATATAATAAGCCGCTGCGGAACAAAGTTCGGCGGCTGCTTTGCAAACAGGTTCGACAAGGACAACCCCTCTGACGTGCAGCTCCTTGATATGCTGCGCAGCAACCTCGGCAAAAAAGCTATGGACAGCGTAATCCCATACAGCCGGGTAATTAAGAACTCGATAAATTTCAGCGTTTCCGCTGCGGAATATATGAACTGGACATCGGCGTCCGACAGCTTTAAAAAGCTGACGGACGAGATACTGGAAAGGGTCGGTGATTAATATGAACATACCCTATGACTTAGACAAAATATGTAGTGCGTTCGCTGCATACCAAATAGGAGATATTGTTGTTTCACTTGACAAAAACGTCAAATTTGAAATAACTAATATCAAGCTTAGAAACAGTATAATTGCCCCAGAAATCGCCGAAACCCAAACCAACAATTACATTTCAGACTGCGATGAGTTTAATTTCATTTACACCTTAACTCCCGTCGAACCTGCCTTAACTGGGAAATACGATTTCAGTTCAAGTGAATTTGAAAGATTAGACACCGAGCGCACTGCTGAGGAACTTAATCATATTGCGCATATCAAGAGAAAAAGAAAGCTATCGGCAGCTGTGAAATTCTTCGCAAAAGGCTCCTTATTATTCCTTTCCGGGTATGTGGTATTAATGCTATTGATTGCATTGATAACTTACTCCATTTCTTATGTTAAACCCGGAAATTTTATACTCGTTGCAGCCACTCTGTTTCTTTTGGGAATCGTGGCTATCGAATTTGCTTTAAGTGAAAATAATAAAGATTCCCGGAAGCTGCGAGAGCCGTTCTACACTTTTTTCAAACTCACATCAAGCCACTGCATAGCCAAAAGAAAGGACAGATAAAAATGGGAAAGTTCACATTCAACTCGTCCATAGGAATGGACATGAAAGCTGCGTCCGCCGACAGCTTTGTTGATAACATACAGATGATCGAATTTTCTGAAATCAAGCAGAACAAGGACAATTTCTACACGCTCTCGGAGCTGGAACTGCTGGCAGATGATATCGAACGTCAGGGACTTAAGCACAACCTTGTTGTGTGCAAGGACAGCGCCGGGTCTGGATACTGGCTCATCAGCGGACACCGGAGATACTCCGCCATTAAGCTGCTTATCGAGCAGAACAGACTGAAAAGCACCCTTGTTCCCTGCTATGTTGACGGCGAACGCACACAAGCAGAAGCAATGCTCAATCTGATTATGTTGAATGCAACGCAGCGTAAATATACGGATGCAGAAACAATGGCGGAATACGAAATGCTCAAGCAGACGATACAGCAGCTTGAGGATGAGGGAAAACCCGTCAAGGGACGTATCCGGGAAATCATCGCAAAAACGCTGAACGTATCACCGGCACAGGTCGGAAAAATCGAGAACATACGGAACAACGCTATTGACGAGGTACACGAAGCCGTTAAGAACGGCGAAATGTCCATTTCGACCGCGAACGAAGTCGCAAAGCTCAATCCTGCAAAGCAGCAGGAAATAATCAGCAGCAAGCCAACCGCCGAAATCACGCACAAGGAAGTCAAGCAGCTCCGGGAACAGGAAAAGGAACCCGAACCGGAAGATGATGATATCATCGACACAGCGCCTGATACTCCTAAAGAACCTTATGACGATCCGGACGATACCGATGAATGCCCGGTAGAAAGCGAACCGGAAGAACCTGAAAATACAGCAGATGAAGATAGCCAGGTCAAAACTGAAGAAGAAATGCTCAAGCCAACAGCCCTGGCTCATGCTCCAGCAAGCATAACTGCTACCCTTTCACTAACCGCCGATGAGGTCTTAGCGCTCTCCGACTGGCTTGACGAAAACGCTTATCTTTCTCCGAACTGCGACACAGAGATTTACAACATTTCTGTAAGGCTATCCTCGTTCCTCAAGGAGCATGGAATTGTATCATAAAAAGCACAGATAATCATTGACACAAGATGTCAATGATGCTATAATAGTTCCAGCATTGAAAAAATGCGAATAAAAACAAGAGGTGATTATATGAAATCAAAATTTTACTTTTCAGTCCTGTCGGTCGTTGTAGCAGGAATCAGTCTGACCGCCTGCTCGTCAAAGCCCACTATTGACTTTGAGCAGTGCGTAAGCGTTGACTTTAATGGCTACGAAAACGAGGGAAATGCAATTGTCAGAATGGACAACGACTACATACTCTCACTCCTGGGCGATATGAACACGCTTTCCGCAGCCAGCCTGGTAAACAGCTTTTCAGTTGGTCAGGTGGAAAACACCGGAGAATTATCAAACGGCGATGTAATAACCGTTACCGTGGACACTAATCAGACCGCCCTTGATAATGCAAAGGTAAATGTGAAAAATACAGAGCTGCATTTCACCGTTGAGGGACTTGAGGAAAAGCCGAAGCTCAATATTTTCTCTGACGTAAGTCTGAATGTAAGCGGAGCCTCGCCCTACTGCACGGTTTCTGTCGAATACAGCGGCAATCAGTGGCTGAGTTCATATTCGTTTGAAATAACAAGTTCAGACGGAACTGAAAAAGGAACCTACTGCAACGGCGATAAGGTTACGGTAACACTTACCCCAGACGCGCAGGACAGCCTGAAATCAAAGGGCGAGATTGAAGAAATTTCGCATGAATATACCGTTCAGGCGGACAGTTCATATATACTCTCTCCAAATGACTTATCCCCTGACAGTACAGAGGTATTAAAGTCTAGGATAGATGAGTACCTTAACGGCAAAGTTGCTGACATATTAAGCGGTTCAGATAATACAGCAACCTGCTATGTTATTTCCGGAGTATCCGGAATAAATGCAGGAACGCTTGCAGCAAGCAGTTGCAGCGTTACCGCGATAGATAATCTTAGCTTTAATTCTGCATATGCAGGAATAAAAAGAGAAAAAGGCGCTTTCGGAAACATCATCGAAACCAAGTGCGCATACTTTTTCTACAATGCTGAAATAGCTTACAAAGCTAATTTCGCTTTTGAAAAAATAGATGAAACCGCTAACGGCATTCTTGTGGTTTGCATTACAGACCCTATAGTAACTTCCACTGGCGAAATCCAGTACAAGGATATTTCGCTTGGCTCCAGCGCGGATTATCAGACAGCCTACGACAACAGAATAAACGACAGTTTTTCAAAGCTGTTCTAACTGAACGCAAATTAAAATAACATTAAGCCGATTACTGAAAAAGTGATCGGCTTTTGTGCTATATGTATCACATTTTTATTTTTTGGAGGAACAGGAACATATGCAAGACCAGTTAGTATCTTTGACCGCCACCTTTGTCGAAAAGGGAATTGAAATCTCTACTGAACTGCTTAGATTGCTCGCATCAACAATTCCCAAAGTGCTCACTAATGCTTTAGACATTACACGAGCAATTGAAGATAAGACGCAAAGCATAGCAAAATCCGGAAACATATCCCACAAAAATCTTCTAAAAGAAGCTATCAAGGCAAAATCCGCTACGCTTAGCACGGACAATTTCGCCGCTGCTGATATGGCTGAAATCGAAAAGAAAGCAAAGAAAAGTGGTATTCCTTTATCTATCATCGGAAACGGCGAAAAACGCTCTATAGAGTTCCTCGCACGTGATAAGACGATTGTAAATCAAATCGTTCAGGATTTAATGCAGGAACGTCTGAAAGAAGCGCCGCAGAATGTAAAATCTTTTTCTGTCAGCCCCGGAAATATAGCAGCAGTTAAAGAGCAATTTGAAAAAAACGGTATTGAATGCCAGTTTGCTCAAAGCGCTAATGGAAAAGTGTACTGTATGTATCCTGCGGCAGAAGCGGAAAAAGCCGCTGCTGTAAAGCGCGACATTCAGATTTTGCAAAGCAGCGTTTCAGAGGATTTCAAAGCCGAACGTAAAAATGGCATTGCTGTTATGCAGGACACCAAGCTCGGCAAAAGTATATCCTTTGTAAATGAAGATAATCGACCGCTTACCAAATCCGATGTTATGCAAACCATGCAGGAGCAGTTCGGCTACTCGAAAGCCCAGGCTGACTTAGCAGCAAATAAACTTTGTGACGATCTTCAGCTCGATAAAAAGGCTTACCTGTCACATAATGCGCAGCTGGAACAGATAAACGCCCTTAAAACCAACATCAAGTTTGAAAGCGACAGCATACTGCTTAAAGATAGCACTTTTTCTGCTGTTAATTTCAAGGGTGGAACAGGCACTCATATATTTATCACTAACGAAAATAAAGGTGCTGCGTTATCTCCTGCAAGCATGACTGAAACAGAGATGAAAAATATCTGTATAAACAGTCTGAATATGTCTGAACAGCAGGCTGACGAAGCCGTCAAAAAGTCCCTGAAAATCGACAGTCAGATAAATTCCAAGCTCAAAGAAACGACAATCTTCCGTGACGGCGGCACCCAGACGGTGAATATCAATCGCACGTCTAACTCAACATTTTCAATCATGGTAGGCAAGACACAGAGAATGTACGATTTCAACGACAAAGACCTTGCCGCCAAAATAAGCAAAGACCTCGGCATAACAGAGGGCAAGGCTCAAAACATCATAGACAAGGCGAAAAAGCAAGGCACGATCGGCAACAAGGTACATGACGGTCTTAAAAAGGCTACCGATACCATTAAGCCCAAAATCAGCGAAATCGGAAACATCGGCAAAGGGGCTAGACGATGAAGAAGAAACAAGACCCCTTAATGCTGCTGATATACGGCATAATCTTAGTGTTCGTACTTTATTTTGCCGCTGGCTTAGGAACAGCAATGGATATATCCGTCAACGAAAAAGGCGCTATGGATTTTGGCAAGCTGAGTGAAAACCTTGAAGCTACCATAATGAATACAGACTTGGTTCTCTCGCACCTTACCGATACTGAAACTTTTGGCTTTAAAATTACGCTTGTCAGCGCTATTGGCATATCGCTGTATGTGCTGCTGAAAATCACTACTAAGAAACGATTACACCGCAAAGGTGTTGAGCATGGTTCAGCGCGGTGGGCTACTCCAAAAGAAGAAAAATCACTTGCCGACAAGCCTGAAAAGAAAAAGTCAGGCAAGGCGAAACAGCCGCCAAAGCCAAAGTCACCATTTGAAACTGACAACAATATCTTGCTTACGCAGGAGGTCAGAATGTCGCTGAACACACGGCAGCACAGAGAAAACCTGAACGTGCTGGTAATCGGCGGCTCCGGTTCCGGTAAATCAAGATTTTACGTTAAACCGAACATCATGCAGCTTAACACATCGTATGTCGTGACGGATCCGAAAGGTGAGCTGCTGCGTTCCTGCGGACGGCTGCTGAAAAAAGCCGGCTATGAAATCCGTGTATTCAACCTGATTGATATGTCGCACAGCAA
>CALBGD010000391.1 GCA_937893735.1 uncultured Clostridia bacterium
TATACATGATACCATACATCATTATAGTAATTACGATACTGAGTATAAAAAACTTAAAATCTGGCCCTTGTGCATGGCAATATGTCACTTTCGTATGCTACAGAAGAATGAAGTTGTTGTTTTGTGAACATGCAGTAATTGGGTTTGTGAATCTTCCGGGGACGATGGTTTAATTTAGCGGCGTTATGTTTTCAAGCTTGCGTGGTTCCGCAGATATTCTCTCGCGTCTTGATTTTCGTATAATAAATCGTTCGGTGTATAGAACTGGTTGAGGACTACCGACATACTACGGAATTCCGCAAGCTTTACAACCGCCGCAATGAAACAATTGAACATGTTTTTGCTGACGCAAAAGAAAAACACGCAATAAGATTTACATATTTCCGTGGCTTGACTCGTGTCACTAACTGGGTCAGGCTTAAAATTGCTACTATGAATCTTAAAAAGTGTGTACTGCTTAGGTAGATATACTGTTTTTCATTGTTTTCCTTGTCACGCTTTTTGGCTTTTGGATTCCTCGCTGCTTTATATTCGAAAAAACATCTTTCTTTTTCTACGAAAGATGTTTTTTCGACAGTCTGGATCCCCGGATATTCCGGGGATTTTTTTCGTTGATACAAAAATAACTGGCACTTCTCTGATTTTTGTCAGCACAAGGTGGTCAATAAATCCATTTATTCCGTATTACTGCGTCACCAATCTGACGAAAACAGTGACGAAATTTACTGCATTACGACATTTACAATTTTGATCCCTTGAGATATAATATAGACACAAAGAGGAAATAAACCTCTTGAGGACCAATCAGAAAGTGAATTGAAAGGACGATGCATTATGTTGAAAACGATTCTTGGAACGATTCTCGAGGAAATGTCAGGCGAATGTTCAATGCCCAATATTCCTACCCCGACAATGGGCGGAGAGGTGTGGTGGAACGACCTCGCGGAATACAACGGTTGGCGGCTTCAGCAGAACACCCTTACCCAGCACGCGCGTATACTTGATCCTGACGATGTGCGCAGGGCGTGGGGTTCAGTTTCCGCCATGAAGCAGCAGTTCCTGATGATTGCGGGAACTGGAAGCAGAAAGAACCACCTTTTCTGATAATGACAGCGAAGCAGCTGCATTAACTTTAACGTTAATTTCACAATCATCAAGGAGGAAAAAACATGAGCAAGGCAATTGAAAATGGCATGGCAGGCGCAGGTTTAGGCGGAATCATCGGTGGAGCGCTCGGAACGGTCCTTACCGGCGTTACATTTCTTATTCCAGGACTGAATATAGTTGTGGCTCCAGTGGCGCTTGCCGCTACAGTGGCTGCAGCGACAACGGTCACCGTGTCGGGATCTGCACTCGGTACGGTAATAGGCGGCACCGCAGGCACAATAAGCGGAGCCATAGAGGATTCAAAGGCGGACAGAAAATGATAACGTTCCCGACCGATCAGGTCTTGTCGGAGATCGTAGGCAGGTGATCAGGCATATATCCGATAACGACGCGCTGTATCTGCTCGTCGTAGTAGAAATATATGCGGATCCAGTGCTGCGGACTTACGCCGTATTTTATGTGATATCCAAGCTGTCTGCGGCCGTCTTCCATAGGCACTGAATAATCGTCCTGGAACATATTCAGCGCTTCCTTGCCGCAGCCCTGGACCTGCCAGCCGAATTCCTCTGCATAGAGCCTGAACTTGTCATCGGTGATCCTGCTCTGTCTGTACAGTCCGTATCCATGAAGGAAGAATATTCCGTCGCAGAGCACTGACATGTTGACCGTGCGTGGGTATTTCTTCAGCGAGAAAATTGCATTGCTGTGAAGAAAGATCGTGTCGGCAAAATCGGTTTCTATCCACCGGGCAATGTCGTCTTTGCTGACTGGAAAACGGGCGGCGGCACGGGATTTTTCCTTGTAGAATTCCAGCGAGGGAAGCATTCTTCTGGCAGTATTCTTCAAATCTGAAAGGTCTTTTTCGAGCATTGATATGGCGCTTGTTTTCCGTTCGAGTTCTTGCTGGAGTGCTGTTATCTGTTTAGCCTGGCGGCGTAGCTCAAAGACGCTTGAATTTGCGTCCCTAGCCTGTTCTTCGAGGTTTTTTAGTTTTCTGTGAAGCTCTTCGACTTCTGCTTTCAGCAGGGAGTTTTCTTCCTGGGAGGTCAGTTTCTCAAGGCGGCGGTTATGGTATTCCATTATTCTTGCGTCGTATGTGAACAGAATATCGCCCCAGTCTATATTTCGACGCATTGGGTAAAGTGAAAGCCCATAATGGATAGCGCACTCGGTTTCTTTGATTTTCCCGGACAGGTCGGAGAAGCGGAATATATCGTTTGCGTCCTTATATAGAATAAGGATATCGCCTTTTTTGAGATCTTGGCAAAAGTTTGAGCGGATCATGCCGAACATGTCATCGGAGGCTTTGCACACAAATGCAAAGGAAGCAGCCGACGTTGCAATCCTGTCAGCGTCCACAGTATCCGGGACAATCATATTAGGAGGTATGTCCCGTTCCACTGTCCTGTTAGCGGCCGAAGTTTCGTCCTCTGTGCGTAATGGGGAAATTAGTTTTATCCCCAACCGCTCCGTATTCAGCTTCAGCGTTGCGGAAAAGCGGTTTGGTCCGGCTGGTATTCCATATAATAGATCCGTGGCATTGGGTAGTTCTATATCCGGCATTTCCGGGAGCTTTTCAATGGCGGCAGGCTGGGTGATGATTACTATTGGCAACTCTCTGTGGGAATCGTTGACGGCTTTCTTTATCCGCTGCATTTCTTTTGACGAGGTGATGGCTATGGAGGAGTCTGTTATATTCAGAATATGGCGAAGTCCAATATTCTTGTTCCGGTACAATGCCTTTACGACAGATGGCCGGAACACTTCGCATATCTCTTTCGTGTCTTCTGGTTCGGAATATATTGTCTGAAAACCGATTTCAACGTATTTCGCGGCTATGCGGTAGGAGATATAAGTTTCAAAATTTCTTCCCAGAACGGGCTTCCGTTCCTGGGGCGTCCCCGGATTTGCCCCCATATCGTCCTCGGAGAGGCAGAATGCCCACAGTTCATTCTTTTCCGAGTACACCACGTCTAGCGTAAATCCAAGGGTCAGCTGAAAGGACCTGAGCATTCCCAAATCAAAGTTCTCATACTCTTCCGGTTCGGGCAGGCACAGTTCATCGGGAATGCTATCGTACTGGGAGAGCCTTCCGCGAAGCCATGCGAAGGTTTCCAGAACGCAGATGATCAATACTTTTTCGGGCGGCAGGCTTTCGTTTATCGTTCTTGCATGAAGCTGGTATGTAGGGAAACGTCGTTTGTTCACAATCTTTGTGGTTTTGTACGGATATTCCATATTTCGGCCTTCTTTCGATAATTTTCTCTGCTTTTAATTTTACCACAAAAACGCAGAGATTACAATAGCCGACTGGTTTAAATATGACTGAGTGTGGATCATGTTCCATTAACAATTACTACAGTATTTTCTAAAAAATAAGGAAATATATTGAAATGTGTGTCGCATTGTGGTATAATTAATGTGAACAATTATAAATCTGACAACCAGGAGACGTTTCAGATTTGTTCGGCGCAGATAAGCGTACTTGGGTTTGGCAAAATGCTGAAGCCAGAATAAAAGAAATAAAGTGAGGATTTGTATCATGGCAATTTCAACAAATGAGTTCATTAACAATCAGAAACGCCAGAAACCGGTCATACTCATTCTGGACACCAGCGGATCAATGGACTGCGAAGGCAGGATAGATCAGCTTAACCGCGGAGTGAGAGGCCTTCTCACAGACCTTGCAAAGATACGCTCTGCCTCGGTGGAAATGTGTATTTCTATCATAGAGTTCGGCGGAGATAATGCAACACTCGCCGTTGACTATACAAAGCTGCGTGATGTCAGGTGGACAGATCTGCGACCGCATGGCTGTACTCCGCTTGGATCGGCGCTCATGCTTGCCAAGGACATTATTGAGGATAAGTCGAAACTCAGCACTAATGCATATCGCCCTACCGTCATACTGATGTCCGATGGCATCCCAACTGATGATTACGAAGAGGCAATGGTGAAATTCACCACAACGGGCAGAACAGCGAAATGCGACAGATTCGTTGCTGCGGTACAGGGTGCTGATGAAAATGTTCTGGCATGCTTCGTGAAGGATAAGGAGTCCCACTTCTTCAGAGCCGAAAACGCAGGAGATATCTGCGAATTCATGAAGTTTATGAGTTCCAGTATAGTGAACAGTTCTACCAACTCAGATAAGAACAAGACGCCTGTAAAGGATATCCAGTGCGAGGTAAAGGAAGAAGCAAAGAACCTCGATGACGACTGGGGTAATGATCTTGGCGATGATGTTTTTGGTATGTTTAATGGAATGATGAACAACTGATGAATGAATGCGTTATTGGCGGGTATTCCCTCAGGGGGACAAGCCATATAGCAAACGGTCTTCCGAAGCAGGATTATGTCATTGTCAAGCGCAGACGCGGACTTGTTGTATGCGTAGTGGCAGACGGTCTTGGCTCGCACCGGAACAGCGCCATAGGGTCAAAGTGCGTCTGTGAGGCAGTTCTGACCGCTGCCAATCTCTTTCGCAGGGGGATAACTGGCAGGGAGCAGGTGTTCCTTCAGATGGTAAGCTCCATATGGAACTGCATGATATACCCGTATTCCACGGGTGAGTGTGGTTCTACCTGCCTGCTTGCGGTCAGGTTTCCGGACGGCGATATTTTCATAGCGCAGCTTGGCGACGGGGCTATCGCATACGAATATGACGGGAAGATAGAGATACTCAGCGTCAAGGATGATGACTTCTTCAATCTCACTCAGTCTATACACAGTTCCCAAATTTCTGACTGGAAATGGAAGCTGTTCCGCAACGTAAGGGAACCGTTCAGACTGTATATGCATACGGACGGGGTGAATATCCGAAGCGACAGGGCAGAGGAATTCTTCCACGCTTTTTTTGACGAGATTGATTCCAGAAAAAACCGTTCTGCGTCGGAAATAATACGCGGGATGCTTCTGGATATAGACAAAAGTACTTCAGATGATGATATGTCATTCGCCTGCATGACGATAAATACTTCCAGAGGTTAATATGGTAAAGAGTGTATTTGACGAGAACGGTATCAAATATGAACTGATGAGGAAGCTCGGTGAGGGCGGACAGGGAGCAACTTATCTGACGAAAGACCCCGGCGTACTTATAAAGCTCTCCAATCAAAGTGAAATGTATGACGAATACATCGAACTGATTGATGAAATAAGGAGCCTTCCCATCACGCAAGATATGCATATCGCCTGCCCGGTATATGTGCTTATAAAACAGTGCGGATATGTGATGCAGATGATGTCTGATATGCATGGTATTGACGAACTTATACTGGATGTGATGGAAGCAGAGTCCACGGTAGAAAAGCTGGATAAATACCAGAGTTCCGGGGGTCTGCGCCGTCGGCTCAGACTTCTGCTTCAGCTTGCCGGGATAATGGAGACCTTGAGACAGCGAAGCCTGGTCTATGCCGACCTCTCCCCATCGAATGTGTTCGTGTCCAGGGACGTGTCGCAGTCAGAGGTATGGCTGATCGACGCAGACAATATCCGCTTCAGCACCGATGTGAGGAGTTCTTTCGGAACACCGGAATTCTGGGCGCCTGAGGTCAGAAATGGTGAATGCAACTCGATGTATGCGGACATTTATTCTTTTTCCATTCTCGCACATCTGCTCCTGACAGGGCAGAAAGCGTTCTTTGGCAATGTGCTCTTCAAAGGCACTCGCTATGATGAAGATGCGCGTCAGATTTCCGAAGAAACAGAGGATGACTGGGGAGTTGATGATTCCGGGGAAGAACTGGAGGACGATTGGGGAGTTGACGATTCCGGGGAAGAATTTGAGGACTCCTGGGATGATGAGGAAGACAACGGTGTATATTCGATGGCTGAAAAGGGACTTATCCCGTGGATAGACGACCCGGATAACCGTGACAATCAGAATCCTGATGTGTTTATACGCCCCTATACAATAGACGAGGGTCTGTTCCAGTGCTTTAACGGAACGTTCTGCCGGAAGGGTCGCAGCGAGCCGCTTAGCCGTCCCACGCCGAAGCATTGGATAAAGGCACTGCGGAATGCGCTGAATAATGTTGTGGAATGCAGCTGCGGTTGGACATATTATGCCAGCGAACCAATGTGCCCGAGATGTGAAAAAGTTCGTCCCAAATGCTGCATGATAAGCATTAGAACCGATGTCATGGAGGAAACGGAAAACGGCAGGAAACTGCTGTATTCAGACAAAAGGGACGTCTTGGTGGTTGAAAGCGGAAAATCCGCCTGTCTGAACATGTCAGATATCAGACCGTATGCGGATTCCTATATTCCTGGAAAGGATCGGCCTGCGTTTGATTTCACATTTTCGCAGGGCGTGCTGGATATCGAGAATAAGGCTGGCTTGCCCAGCGTGATAATTGATGGCGGAGAAAAGTACCGGTTTGATTCCGGGCGCATGGCAAAGAGTTTGCTCCCCGGAGATTTCCGCCTGATAGTACCATCTGCGTCCGGCATTGACAGGATCAGAACAGTCACGGCAAGAGTGATTTGAGTGAAGGAGGTTCACAATGGAAACACCGCAAGGACTTTCCGTTTGCGATGAATTCGGCACCGAATACACCAGGTCGTCAGATGTCGTGGTGTCAGCGGATAATTATGTGATATTCCGTGCGGACAGCAAATTGAGAATATACTGGGTCAAACTGTTCAGCTGTGGCTCTGAGCGTGAGCGTGAAGAATTCTGTGAGAGAGTCAGACAGAACGCCATGACTTATAAGGATATTATGCCGGAGATACGACTGCTGGAAAAACCATTCATGGGGTATGTGATAGCTTCTGGAATGCCGAAACAGCTGCTGCTGAGTGAGATAGGCAATGTGCGTGTAAAATATGTTGTCGATATACTGAGGCTTATCGCAGACGCCGCTGATCAGCTAACAAAAAGAGGCGCATGCCTGTGCGGAGCGTATGATGAAGCTTTCCTGTGCAGACCGGACATTGTGCAGATATGCGCCCCCGAGTGCATTTACCCGATTGGGGATTTTACAGCAAATAAGGGCAGGCTTCTGCGGCGTGCTCCGGAGTGTCGCAGAGGTCTCCGCATCTGTACATCGCAGGAGTTCGTGTACTGCTTTGCACTTATCGTCAGCAGAATGTATTTCCGAACCGACGCATTTGACCGTGCAGAAACTGCAAAACAGCTCTGCAAAATCAGAAAGGCAGAGAAGAAAAAAGCAGAGGAAATGGAGGAGTTTGAGTTCGAATTCTGGGACGACGGTGATGAAGATGAATCGACTGCCGAAGATGACGAGGAGAACGACGATATTTCAGATGAGGAATTCGAAGAGTACATGTTATCGGGGAAGATACATAATGTATTCTACCGGGCTTCCGGGAGTTACCGAAGAGCTCCGGTAAGTGCTCATCATTCATATGCTCTGGAAAGGCTGACAGACGCTACGCTGAGTACAAACGCCGACACCGGGAAACGCCCCACCTGGCAGGAGTGGATAGATTCGCTGAAAGAAGTTCACAGGGACAGCTACTATTGTTCCTGCGGAAGGCGATACAGTCTTGACAGACTATTTCACATTCCGCGCGAGGATCGCATTTGCGCTGTCCCGAAGTGTGGCACAGAAATACCCGGGATAACTCAGATCGTATTCTATAATCTCAGCAGGGACTGCATGGAGCTTATCAGCAGAGAGTTTGACGTAGCAAATATGTTTACGCCTGAAGAACGCTACAGTATATTTCTGAACAAGCTATATTCAGTCTGCTGTGTGGATGGTGTGTCAAAAGATGTAGTGATAATGATGGACGAGTTTTATCAGGAAAAGTGCTTTGACGGCAGGACACTCATGGTGTTCAGTAGCAACGGCAGCGGTGGAATAAAAGTAGTATTCCCCGAAGCCGGTGAAATGATGAAAGTAACATGCCTTTACGATGGCACTGTCGTAAATGGAGAAAACACCGATCAGGGTGAGAGTTACACGTTTGACGAGCCTAAATGGGCAGAGATCAGACTCGCAGCAGCAGATCCTTCCGACCCTGGTGGAAAGGAACGCTGCCGTGTGATGGTCATAAGATTTTATGATTCTGCTGAGGAGGATGGTCAATGAAAATTCTCGACATAAGAGGGTATGATTCCGAAAAAATAATTTCAGCGGAATTTGCCAAGAGCGAAATGATGCGAAAGAACTTCAAGGATAATGCGAAAAAGCTTGAAGACAGGACGGTGTTCCTGATGAAAGCCAACGACAGATACTATCTGACATCATTCAGCGGTCAGAACAGAATCGGCATAGAGATAAGTGACCGTGGCGGCAGTGATTTCGTTGACGATCTTCTGGATCGTCGCCAGGAATATCTGGCAGGTGTGGTGAGCGCTGACGCAGATGGTATTGTGATCAGGATCGTGTGCTACTATGACAGCTTAATAAGCAACACGAAGTGCGTATATACTCTGGATTTTGAGAAACGGCTGAAACAGAAGGTGACTCTGTCTGATGTCGGAAATATTCCGAAATCGCTGTTGAAAATATCTGCGCTGAAGGTCAGCCCGAATGAGCAGAGGTATGTGGCGGCAGTCAACACGGCACAGAAAGTTCCGGAGAAACAGCCTGATATGGTAATTATCTGCTCGTCCGCTGTGGGATACATACATCTTAAGCATATCACAAGAAACAACATGGATATACTTGAGTGTACTGCGCTGACGCATGAGTTTCCGGACGGCGATTATCGGCGTATGCTGCTGAAAGGGCAGCTTAAGTTCATACCGCACGACAGGGAGCTTGACAATACGCTGAGCATGTGCGCGGCGATAGAGAAAGTAAGAACAGATTCCAAGAGCTTTTTTAGAATATGGAACAAGTATGGAGAATATGAGTTCAGAAAGGAGCTTTCTACACTGGCTGAAACCGGCGCGATGAAATGTGAATGCGAACACAATGGGAAAAATATCATGCTTTTCCTGCCTGATGCGGCAAAGAATACAAAACGCCTTGAAAATTTGCTTCAAGAAGGCACATCCGGAGCATCACTGACGCTGTGGGAAAGCGACCCGACAGAGATCGTATCCGCAATATCTCAGCTCCTGCGAGATTCGGAAACGGATCCGGACGTCGATATCGTCGGCAGTGCCATGGATCTTATCAATAAGTCCAGAAATGAGAATAAGCACATGGTAACGCTGGCAGATAAGTTCAACTATTACGATTTCCTTCAGACTCACAGGATCCCCGTAACCAGTAATCAGAATATCGCAGAGGGGAAGTATTACTTCACATACAGCATAGAGGGCGACAGTACGATTTTCAAACGGCGTGTCAGGGCCAGAAACAACATCGCCGAAGGTAAAATACAGATGAAGCAGCTTGTGGCAATACTTGAAAATGTTTATGACGGTTGTTCTCCGGAAAACCGCCGTAAGCCCATAGAAGCATTGACTCCAGGCGTGGAAAAGGAGATATTCGGCGGATACAGTCCGACCGAAACCCAGCGTGAAGCAATACGCATAGCGCTGAATACTCCGGATATCGCCATAATTCAGGGACCTCCGGGTACCGGCAAGACTACGGTCATAACTGCGATAGTCCGCAGGCTCAATGAAATTTCCGGTGACTCTGACAATATATTCGGGCAGAATCTTATAAGCGCATTCCAGCATGACGCGGTAAACAATGCCATCTCAAGAATGGACAACTTCGGACTGCCGGTCATCAAGATAGGCGAGAAGCGCACGTTGAATTATTCCGAAGAAAGGGCGGCAGGAATATCAGTGGAAAACTGGATGCTAGCGCAGCGCGAAAAGGTCGCGGGCGCTCATCCGGAGATAGGCAGGTTCCTGCGATATAAGGAGTTCGAAGATAAGTATAAGATATACCTTGGCTCGGGAAGTGTTTCAATGGCGGTATCGGTTCTGGAATCGGCATGGGAGTTGCTTGGACAGATGAACCAGCGCGGTTCGGATACAGGTAAATATATCTATAACTGGCTTATGCATATGAAAGGCCTCAACAGCAGCAACAGTGAGGAAAACCAGGAACTTATCGACGCATTGTATCGCATTCCGCTGAACGCCGTACAGTATGAGGATGGCGGAGAAATGATGACGAGAAAGGCGATGGTCAGGCTTCAGGGGGCTGGAAGCCAGTATATCCGTGAAATAGAAATAAATGAACTGGAGAAATTTATCGGTGGAGGGGACGACAGGGATTATCAGACCATAAGGAAATTACGCAACCGGCTTATTTCCAGGTTGAAGCCCAAGCCCAAGATATTTGCAGACGTCCAGGATAATGCGGCGGTTATTTGCGGACTTAATAAGTTCATGGAAATGCTCAGAAATTACCGGGATGACTCAGACGATCCGCAGGCGCTGGAGGCAGATATTATCTCGGATTATTATGATTCGCTGTGTAACAACCATTCCTATGTGTTCGAAAGCATACTTTCGTATTCGTCGGTGAGCGGCGCGACGAATCAGCATTCTGCAAGCCTTGATATCTTTTCGAGGAAAAGTGATCAGTACTATGAGAATGTGATAGTCGATGAAGCTGCGAGAAGCAATCCGCTCGATCTTATGATCCCGATGTCGCTGGCGCGCGACAGAATAATACTTGTCGGAGATCACAGGCAGCTTCCACATATGCTGGACAACGACATAGCCAAAAAAGTAGAGGACGACGTAAAGATACAGAACGGTGACGATGCTTCAGTCGATATACAGAAGGAACTGAGCTACAGTATGTTCGAGCGCCTGAAAAGGATCCTTACTGAACTGGAGAAGAAAGACGGGATCCGACGCTGTATAACCCTTGACGAGCAATACAGAACCCACCCGCTTTTGGGTGATTTCGTCAGTAGGACATTCTATGAATCCAAGGACGTCACCGAGCGTTTCCGGAGTCCCAGAGGGGCGGAGCAGTTTGCGCATTCGCTCCCCGGGATTGAGAACAAGGCAGCGGTCTGGCTGGAGGTGCCGGCTTCACTTGGCGGCGAGGAACGCGCCGGGAGCAGCTGTATACGGCGTGCGGAGGCGAGAAGTATTGCGGCTCATCTGAAAAGAATGATGGACAGTGACGCTGGCAGGAATATGACATTTGGTGTGATAACGTTCTATTCCGGGCAGGTGCGTGAGATAATGAAAGCACTTGCGGAAATCGGGATAGCAGAAAAAGTGCCGCATTCCGAGGAATACAGGCTGTGTGACAGCTACGCAAGCGCCATAATTGAAAAGGGCGGAAAATCCGAACGTGTGGAGAAACTGCGAGTAGGCTCGTTAGACGCATTCCAGGGAATGGAGTTCGATGTCGTGTACCTATCGATGGTGCGGTGTAACCAGGAGAATAAGTTCGGATTTCTGACGGTCGAGAACCGCCTCTGCGTTGCTATGAGTCGGCAGAAAAAGCTGCTGATAGCCGTAGGGGACAGCGGAATGTTCACCAATGTGGCAGCGGAAAGGAAGATCCCTGCGGTATACGCGTTCAGAAAACAGCTGTGCGAGGAGAATAAGGAATATGGAGCAATCATCTAAAAGGATATCCCCGTTCGGACAGCGATGCCCGTTTATCTTTTCGATTCCTTCTGCGGAAAGAGGACGCACCGGACGTGCTGGGAGGGATATGTACAGCCTTGTCAGGAACAGCGGTATGATAGTCCTCCCGATGTATGCCTATCATGTGCTGATGACCATGCCAGTGGATTATGATTTGAATCTGTTTCAGTCAACAATACTGAGGCTTCTCGGAATACGCAATCATACGGATAACGAGTTAGCGGAGCTGCTGTGTATAAAGCCGTCGCTTGCAGAGTATATCATACGTCAGCTCACTGAGAACGGCTACATAAGTTGCCGTCAGCCCACGGACAAGGGAAGAAAGTATCTCAGTTCTGACTGGACAGAAACGGAGTGCAGAACAGGATATGTGCTTTATGATACGGTCTGTGGTGATTTCCTGGACTCATTCATACCTGAAAAGGAATTTACGGCTCTGGATTACGAGTGCAGTGTTTGGCGTGTTTCTGGTGCCTGTACCGATACGCCGCAGGCGGCTGGTGGCATTGCCGCCGCAAACGGACCGTCATCGACCAGAAGATTGTTCAAGATTCGGTACAGTGAGTCGGTAGCACAAAAGGAGTTTGATCTCAAGGCATTGCTTGTGTTGCCGGAATCAGAACCGGAAATGCCGATTCTGAGCGTGAAAAGGTGCGAGCAGATATGCCGTTCGGCATATATCAGCATGGTAAACGATGAGGCACAGAAAGAGGACATCGATATCGAGAGCCGCCTAAAAAATATAAAGAATGAATGCATCACTGTAAAGGTACTTCCGGACTCACAGGCTGTTTATGTCGGCACTGTTGTGTATCTGAAAGGCAGTGGAGTGCAGTGGAGGGCAAGTTCTCCTCTGGAGTGGGGCGATTATCCAAAGCTTACGGATGAACTTTCGCAGAGGTATAATTCCGGCAGCGACAGCGAATTGTGCAGCCTTATCAACAGAATGTGCGAAACCAGAGGGTTGGCTGTCAACAATTCTGCAGCAGACCTCGGGAAAAAGGCTGAGATCTCCAGGTTGCATGATGTGTTCAGAGGGAATGATATTCCAGAGAGTGTTATTGACAGCCTTGCAGACGCAGCATTTTCCTTCCGCATTCTTGAGTCTGACAGAATTAGCGTAAAAAATGTCCGATATCAGTCTCGCCTTGGGGAATATGTGAAAGGGTGCTATTCGGCGGTAGAAAACGCATTGGCTAAATGTCGCGACGATTCGGCGAAAAGAATCAGCGGCCAGAAATCTGGCTTTGGTTTTAAGAATTACCTTCCCGATGGTATGAATGGCAGTATGTTCTTGGCATCGCTCGCTATGTCGAAATTTGGCTTTGTGCAGAAAGATGGCGTTTCATTCGAGCAGTTTTTTCGGAAAGTCCATGCCAGCTCGATGAAAAACAGCACCAGCATGCCATCACTTATCGCCGCTGGAATGATACAATCCATGGCCGACAGCAGGCACCCGTTTGCTGATAACGATCACAGAAGCTTTCTGTCTGATATGATATGGCTCAA
The DNA here is from genome assembly GCA_937893735.1 of uncultured Clostridia bacterium. GTDB lineage: Bacteria > Bacillota > Clostridia > Oscillospirales > Ruminococcaceae > CAG-115. Next base: position 13,118 of record CALBGD010000391.1, read on the forward strand.
GGATAACAGGGATCCGTGTCTGCATAACAGTACGGTCATGTTTTCGTTTGATGATGTGTGCGATGACATGGAAGCGACTGTGGATTATGTGATGTGGCTGCTGGGTATCAGCGGTATCTCTGCTGATGAAGTGATAAGCGGCAAGAGGAAGAAAGAAGATCCGGACAGCCATAGTATGGAGCTGGACAATGAAGCGGCACTTGAAATGCAGAAGCATGGCGTAAGCCTCATGGAACCGACCGCAGCCAGGATTGAATTAAGTCAATGCGTGAGCGGATTCATGAGCTGGGATCAGTCCGGATTTATCATGCATGCCGCAACGCTGACTGAGCTACTTGTGAAGCATTATTCCTATGAGCTTAACAGACAGGTCATAAAGGAGTACCTTGACGGCAATGTGCTTGTCAGCCCAGACGATATGGCAGTGGATCTGTGCACAAAGCTTGATTGTCTTCCAGAAGATCATGAGAACCTTGAAACTTTTTTCAGATGTTCGAAGGTCAAGGATCTGAGGGATACCAGAAAGTTGGTCTGCTCTGCAGCGTTGTTCTATTCGCTTGTGTGCGCTGTGAAGATACCGAACGGTTCCTTTGCCAGGTTTATACGCGGAAGAAAGTCGTTTATTTCGGATATATGCCTTATCCATCTTATGAGAGGACATAACGGAAGCAACGCGGCAGAAAGAATGAAAGAGGCAGGATTCACCCGTGAAAGTGCGGAGGCATTGCTTGACAGGCTTTATGAGTACACCAGGATTATAGATATCTGAAGTTATATATCGGAGGTATTATGAGTAAGAAGAAATTTTCTAATAACCAAAACGTTGCGGCACCGGATAGGACCGCGAATCCCGGTGTTATTGAATCAGCGACGGATGAGGCGCAGCCTGAACCCGGAAAGGAGTCGGAAAGCGCCCTCCTGGCAGAACTGAGAGCGGAGATCGAAAATCTGCGCAGTGAGTTAAAAAAGGCCGGTGACATTTCAAAAAGAGAGCTTGGCATTGAAGCCAGGGAACGCGATAACAAAGCCGAAAATGACAGGCTTTCTGCGGAAAAGAGCTGGGTTAGCTCAAAGCAGAAAGAGTTATCCGATATGATTGGCGAGGTCGCACGGAAAACCAGTGAAATCACCCTGCGCGAGCAGAATGCCGCTGAGGGATTCGCCAAGCAGCAAACCGAAGTGATGAATTCATATGCCACGATTATCAGCGAGCTGGAAGAAAAAATTAGGTCAGCGCGCAGCCGTTTTGCCGAAGCAGAGGCAGCTGCAATCTCTAAAGAAAATGCCGTTGACACTGAAGTCTATAGAAATGCTGAGAAAATGGCGGAAAAGCTCATTAACGAAGCGCGGGAAAAGGAACGTCAGAGTAATGAAAGGGAAAACGATACCCAGGCGAAGCAGAATGAACTTGACCACAAAATAAGCCTGAGAGACGCAGAGCTTGATGAGATTGCAAAGATCCGCCAGTCGTTGAATGCGCATATTGAAAACCGAATGCAGGAGCAGTACGCTGATCTTCAGAACCAGATCCGGAACAAGGATTCCGTTATCGAACAGCTTACTGCCGAAAACGAACTTCTCCGAAATGAGAATTGCGAGTACCAGAGGATCCAACGCAGTGCCTCCGGACGCACTATGGAGCAGCTTGTGGATAGCGAAAACCAGAAGATGGAAAAGATAAAGAAGCTTGAGGATAAGATATATACTCTTGAGAAGGACTCGAGCGATAATAATTTCAAGGAAAAGGCCCACCGGCTGGAACTTATTGAATCGGATTATGACAGAGTAAGGCAAGAGAACAGGGAACTTAATGAAAAACTCCTGGATTATGAGGACAAGGAACTTCAGACTAAAATCGTTCTCCGGGAGAAAGAATCTGCGTTGTACGAGCGGGATGCAGCCCTTGCAGAGGTCCAGGCGCTGGGTGCTACAGTCAACAGGTTACAGCAGACGGTGAACAGTCTGAAGGAAATGTCCGAACGTCCTGCCGAAAGGGACGCACGGATCCGCGACATAACCGGCGTGGAATTCACCACAAAATGCAGGCAGTTCACAGAGCCTGATGATGAGATCTCGTGGCTGGATCATATCGAGTCCAAGCTGAAGGAATCAAATATTATTATAAGCAGGCGGTTGTTGTATGCATTCCACACTTCGCTGAAAGCTGCCGAGTGGTCACCTATTACAGTGCTTGCTGGCGTCAGTGGAACTGGTAAGTCGCTTCTGCCGAAGCTGTACGCAAGATTCGGCGGAATGTATTTTCTTTCGCTTGCAGTTCAGCCGGACTGGGACAGCTCACAGGCGCTGTTGGGTTATTTCAATGCTTTGGATAATAAGTTCAACGCCACAAAGCTCCTTTCTGCGATGGTGCAGTTCCAGAACGACGGAAGGGAAAACTCACTGGCAGACAGTATGATGGTGGTGCTTCTGGATGAGATGAACCTTGCGCATGTGGAGCTGTACTTTAGCGAGCTGCTAAGCAAA
>CALBGD010000392.1 GCA_937893735.1 uncultured Clostridia bacterium
CGTGGCAGTCGCAGTTCGGCGGAAGTTCCAACAGCGGAAAGGTCGCTGTGCTTGAAGAGGGCATGAAATACACGCCCATCAGCATTTCCCCGGAACAGGCGCAGTTTCTTGAAACACGCAAATTTCAGATAAACGAAATTGCTCGAATTTTCAGAGTGCCGCCGCATATGGTCGGCGACCTTGAAAAATCGAGCTTTTCTAATATCGAGCAGCAGTCGCTTGAATTCGTGAAATACACCCTTGAACCGTGGCTTGTGCGGTGGGAACAGAGTATGATGCGCTCCCTGCTTACTCCAAGCGAAAAGCAGGAATATTTCATCAAATTCAATGTGGACGGTCTGCTGCGCGGCGACTATGCAAGCCGCATGAGCGGGTACGCCACCGCAAGGCAGAACGGCTGGATGTCCGCAAACGACATTCGGGAGCTTGAAAACCTCGACCGCATTCCTGCCAAGGACGGCGGCGACCTTTATCTCATAAACGGCAATATGACTAAGCTGGCTGACGCAGGTATCTTTGCGGCGGCTGACAGAGAGGAGGATAATTCTAATGAAGAAGTTCTGGAAGTGGACAAACAAGATAGTGAAGAACGAGCAAACACAGGAGCAGAACCCGGAGAGAACGCTGTTCCTAAACGGCACTATCGCAGATGAAAGCTGGTTTGATGATGACGTCACACCACAGCTTTTCAAGGAGGAACTGCTGTCCGGCAGCGGAGATATTACCGTCTGGATTAACTCGCCCGGCGGTGACTGCGTTGCGGCGGCGCAAATCTACAATATGCTGATGGACTACAAGGGCAATGTCACGGTGAAGATTGACGGCATAGCCGCAAGCGCCGCTTCGGTTATTGCAATGGCGGGAAACAAGGTGCTTATGTCCCCGGTTTCCATGCTAATGATACACAATCCTATGACGGTGGCGATGGGAGATTCAGCTGAAATGCACAAGGCGATAGATATGCTTGCCGAAGTCAAGGAAAGCATTATGAACGCTTATGAAATCAAGACCGGCATGAGCCGTGCGAAAATCTCGCACCTCATGGACGCAGAAACCTGGATGAACGCAAACAAAGCGGTGGAACTCGGCTTTGCGGACGGTATTCTTGCCCGTGACGAACCGAACGAAGCACCAGCTGCAGATTCGCTGATGTATTCCGAAGCGCAGGTGGTAAATTCCCTTATGGGCAGGATTGCTGAAAAATGCAGGATTGCACCGAAAACAGAACACAAGACAAAAGCCGAGGATTTATTTTCTCGGCTTGATTTGATTAAGAACTGGAGGTAATATAATATGACAATTCTTGAACTGCGCGAAAAGCGCAACAAGGCATGGGAAGCCGCAAAGGCATTCGTTGAAACCAAGCGCGACAAGGGCGGACTTCTGTCCGCAGAGGACGCTGCTTCTTATGCTGAAATGGAGCAGAAAATTAAGGACTACGGCGCTGAAATCGAGCGCATGGAGCAGATGGCGGCTATGGACGCGCAGCTTTCCAAGCCTACTTCAACACCTCTCACAGGTAAGCCTATGACAGGTTGTGATAAGGCAAAGACTGGTCGTGCGAGTGATGAGTACAAGACCGCTATGCTGAACGCTCTCCGCACGAATTTCAGACAGGTGTCCGATGTGCTTTCCGAGGGTGTTGACGCTAACGGCGGATATCTCGTTCCCGAGGAATACGACAGCCGCCTTATCGACACTCTGACCGAGGAAAATATCATGCGAAAGCTGGGTCACACCATCACCACCAGCGGCGAACACAAGATAAATATTGCCGCAACAAAGCCCGCCGCAGCATGGATTGACGAGGGCGGCGCGCTGTCTTTCGGGGACGCGACATTCGCACAGATAAATCTTGACGCGCACAAGCTGCACGTTGCGGTTAAGGTGACCGAGGAGCTGCTCTACGACAACGCTTTCGGGCTTGAAAGCTACATAATCGAGCAGTTCGGCAAGGCACTTTCAAATGCGGAGGAGGACGCTTTTCTCAACGGCGATGGAGTTGGCAAGCCCCTCGGACTTTTCTCCGATAAGGGCGGCGGCGAGGTTGCTGTTACTGCGGCGAGCGCTACTGCTATAACCGCAGACGAAATCATCAACCTTGTGTATTCGCTCAAGCGCCCGTACCGCAAGAATGCAAAGTTCATCATGAACGACCAGACTATTGCGGCGCTCCGCAAGCTGAAGGACAACAACGGTGCGTATCTCTGGCAGCCGTCACTCCAGGCGGGCGAGGTTGACAGGCTGTTCGGTTATGAGGTCTACACCTCTCCGTATGTCCCCACAATCGCCGCAGGAAAGCCTGTAATCGCATTCGGCGATTTCAGCTACTACAACATCGGCGACCGTGGAACTCGTTCTTTTGCGGAACTCAAGGAACTGTATGCAGGCAACGGCATGGTGGGCTTTGTGGCAAAGGAGCGCGTTGACGGAAAGCTGATTCTCCCCGAAGCTGTGCAGATTCTCAAGATGAAAGCCGGTTCGGGTTCGTGATGAATGAACTGCTTACCAAAGTAAAACAGAACCTCATACTTGAACATTCGGCGGACGATGAACTCATAAAAGGGTTCATCACCGCCGCTGTTTCCTACGCTGAAAGCTATCAGCATTTGCCCGAGAATTACTATTCAGAAAATGCAATGCCGCCTACCACGGAACAGGCAGTAATAATGCTGTCCTCGCATTTTTACGAATCGAGGGACGGCAGCACTGGCGGCTTTTTCGGAGATAATGTTCAGGCTGGAAAACAGGTGTGGGATACAGTGAATATGCTCCTGCGACTGGACAGGCGGTGGAAAGTATGAGTTTCGGTAAGATGAACACGCAGATACAGATAACGCAGAAACAGGTCACGCTTGATGACGAGGGCTTTCAGACTGAATCCGATGTTGTTGTCGCAACAGTCAGAGCCTATCGCGAGGGACGGCACGGCAGCGAGAAATGGGCTAACCGCACCGCATTTTCCGAAGCTACCGACCTGTTCCGTTTTCGTACCATTCCGGGAGTGAAAATCTCCACGGATATGCGGCTGTTCTGCGATGGTTCTGTATTTGAGATAACCTCTGTCGAAGATGTGAAAGGCAGAGGAATGTATATTGAAGCGCTTGCAAAGGAGGTGCAGCCGAGTGGCTAAGGCTGATGTGAAAATGCCCGATGAGTTTCTTTCGAGGATTTCCCGGCTTGGAGCGCAGACCGACAGCATTGCCGAAAAGGTTTTGCAGGCAGGCGGCGAGGTCGCTCTCGCAAAGGTCAAAAGCAATCTGAAATCCGTTGTAGGTTCGGGAACGAAAAGTAAATCCCGCTCCACAGGCGAACTGGAGCGGTCGCTCGGCTTATCTCCTGTTATGGTTGACAAAAACGGAAATCATGACATCAAGGTCGGATTCTCCGAACCTCGCTCTGACGGGTCAAGCAATGTTAAGATAGCGAATATTCTCGAGTACGGAACAAGCAGTCAGTCGGCGAAACCGTTTCTGAAGTCTGCGAAATCCGCTGTGAAAAAGCAGTGCGTGGAAGCCATGAAATCCGCATTTGAAAAGGAGGTCGAGGGGCTGTGAGCCTGCTTTCTGAACTCTCTGCGATAGCCAAAAAGCTGAAAATCCCGGCGCAGACTGCGGTGTATTCCGGTAACGCTCCCGATGAATACTTGGTGTTCATTCCGCTGTACGACAGCTTTGAACTTCATGCTGACAATGCGCCGACTGCCGATGTGCAGGAAGTGCGGATTTCCCTTTTCAGCAAAGGAAACTACACCCGCGCTGTAAGCAGGCTGGTGAAATCTCTGCTCAATGCGGATATTACCGTAACCGCCCGAAAGTATGTCGGTCACGAGGACGATACGGGCTATCATCATTATGCCGTTGATGCGGCGAAAAACTATGAAATGGAGGAGATATAAATGGCAACAATAGGTCTTGACAAGCTGTTTTACGCTGAGATAATTGAGGACAGCAACGGCAACGAAACCTACGGAGTTCCCGCTTCGCTTGCAAAAGCGATTTCGGCTGACCTCTCCGTGGAGCTTGCGGAAGCAACGTTATACGCCGATGACGGCGCTTCCGAAATCGTCAAGGAGTTCAAAAGCGGTACGCTTTCTCTTGGCGTTGACGATATCGGCAATGACGCGGCTTCGGTTCTGACGGGAGCGACTATCGACAGCAACAACGTGGTCATTTCCACCAGCGAGGACGGCGGCAAGCCCGTGGCTATCGGGTTCAGGGCGAAGAAATCCAATGGCAAGTACCGCTATTTCTGGCTGTACAGAGTGAAGTTCGGTATTCCGTCAACCTCGCTTGCCACAAAGGGCGACAGTATAACGTTTTCCACGCCTACAATTGAGGGAACGGTTCTCCGCAGGAATAAGCCGGACGGCAGCGGAAAGCACCCGTGGAAAGCGGAAGCCACCGAGGGCGAAAAGAACGTTCCGGACAGCGTAATCACGGGTTGGTACAAGTCTGTGTATGAACCCACATTCACGGCAAAGCCCGCTGAAACAGGCAAGTAACGGAGGTATGAGCAATGACGAATGAACGCAGTTCTTTAATAACAATCGGCGGTGAGCAGTACGAGATGATTCTCACCACCAGAGCGACAAAGGCTATTTCTAACCGCTACGGCGGGCTTGACAACCTCGGTGATAAGCTGATGAAGTCTGAAAATATGGAGATGGCGCTTGATGAGATAATCTGGCTGATAACTCTGCTTTGTAATCAGAGCATTGAGATACTTAATCTC
>CALBGD010000393.1 GCA_937893735.1 uncultured Clostridia bacterium
CTGAAAAAATCTTTCTTTTTCGGCTTTGTTGTTATGCCTTTTTATTTGTCAAAAAAATTTTTCTTTTTTCAAAAAAGGGCTTGACAAACAGTAACAGGTTTGTCGAACAGTCTATAAAATCACCGGGAACTACGCTCGGTGCTTTCCGTTGCTATGGCTCCTGCTGCTCACAGTAGTCAGCCTTGCTTTCGGGGAACAGCGCTTCCTCCATGCTTATAGCGTCCTCTGAAAACGGAGCGCACTCCTGTTCAGCAACAAGCTGCCCATTTTCGTACAGGCATGAACCGGCAATTCTTCCGCCAAGACTAGCCCAGCGGTGATATATTCTAACGGCGGGATTAAGTTCAGCGAGCTTTCCAATCACCTTTATTGACGGATTGGCGGTTGTGATAAACCTCCATTTGTTGTATTCAATTTCGTAGATATGGGAGTTTGTCAACTGTCCCCAGTTCTGATCGCATCAGTCGCTCCAATTCGGCGCTCTGTACTTTTGCAGACAGTCTATCATTCTTTTTCCGTCAGCAAAATAGCCGACGTCGGGATAGGGATAGCTGCCGGTGATACAGTGGTTGAAACCGTCATTGTTGCTGTAATATTCCTTGACGAGCCTGAACAGCCTGTCATATTCATCGTTAGACAGCTTTTCAAGGTGATGGTCTGCCGTACCGGGATTTACCGCCGTCAGATAGCAGTCTATCTTTACCCGCGACATACCTGCGGGAATAGAGGCTAACTCGTCCGGCACAGGGAGGATTTTTGAAAAATCCAACATCGGATAATTCGGCGTCACAACGCTGTTTATCAGCTTTTCAATGTCAGGCTGTGAACCGCTTAAATGCAGTTCATTTCGGATTTCGGGCATTTGGGTTTCCTTTCTATAACGCAAAAGCCGACTGCATCTCTGCAATCGGCTTTTTAATGTTTAGTTGTAGGCTTGATTATGCGGAAGTCTTTTTGGAAAGCTCCTCAACTATTGCCTCGTCGATGTCAAGGATCTCCGCGATTTCCTTAATGGAATAGGTCTTTTTAGCAAGCATTCTCAAAGCTGTTTTGCGCTTTTCTTCAGCAATGACAGCTGCATTCTCTTCCTTAACTATTTCTTCAACAATTCTGCACATAGTCTGTACGCCCTCCTTTGAATTCTTATAGTAGCCGGCTCTGTCCGCAAGGACCTTGTAGCTGATAGCATCGGGGTCAACACAGGTGAAGTCCCTCATCAGCTTTCCGAGCTTGGTGTCGTTTTGAATCTGGCTGTTTACATATATAATATGTGAGCCGTCGTTAAATTTATCCGCCGTTCCGTTTATCATGCGGTCGATGATGTACAAAGGCTGATTTCCTTTGAGCACGTCGCTTTCCGTAATAAATATCACGAAACTTTCCGGCAGCCTGGAATAATCCTCGCCAACCAGCAGAGTATCAGAGTCGATCATGCTGCTGATATAACGTGCGCGCTGGGGATTTGCTCCTCTATCGCTGCGCTGTATCTCAATGTCGTACTTGGTGCCGTTTGTGTCCTCGGCATACACGTCAAGCCTGACCGAATGAGTTCTGAGGCTGTTTATCGTGTACTGCGTCTTGGTTTCCTTAACGGTTATGTCGTCCCTGTCGAGAATGATCCTTATAACCAGTTCCGCGCAAGCCTTGTCGGAAAGAACGGCAGTCATAAAGTCATCGTCCATAAGACGCATTTCCTTGATTTTGCTGATTATCTTTGCCCGTTTGAGTTCATGGGTATTTTCATCCATAATAGAACCTCCATGCTGTCCTAATTATATTTTATCACAAATCAGATTGTTCGTCAAGTGGAACTGTTCAGCTTTGTTTATATATGTCAAGAAACTTGATGAACAAATCCTCCTGCTGCAAGCAGAAGTTCAGATATTCCTGCACCGTACTGTCATCGACCTTGCCGATAGTTCTGCGTATCGTTTCACGGTCAAAGCTGACGGAAACATCGGGCAGGTCATCATATTCGACCTCATGCTTTGGGACATCGCTGTTAGAGGTCGGAGGTTCAGCAGGAACAACGGATTTCTCAGATGATTCCGATTCGCTCGATGTATTCTCCGTTTCCTCGACCAACTGCGGTTTGGATTTCGGAACTTTGCCGGATATGATTCCGGAGATTTCATCCTCATCAAATCCGAAACCATTCCGGGAGATAAGCCGCTGTGCCGCCTTTTCATTCATCGTTGCTTTCGGGTTATCTTTAAGCCAGTCGGCAAGTACGGATTGATTACCTGCGGAGAGGTCAGCGAGGTAAACGGCAGTCATAATATTGAACCTGCCGTCATTTAGCTGCTCAAGCAGGCATTCCTCAAGCCTTGCGCACCTGATATAGCGCTCAATGGTCTTGCGTGACAGCCCGTACTGTTCAGCCATGATTTTCTTGACGCCGTAGCCGTTTTTCTTTCCGACTATTCTTCCGAGGACGTCGTACTGCATTTTGTATGCTTTAATCAGCTCCACCACCGACAGACTGTGCCGTTGGCAGAGGTTTGTATCAAGCATCATCAGCTGTGCGTGATCTTCGTCGGTTTCCTTGATTACCGCATTGATTTCAGTCCAGCCGAGCCTTTCGCAGGCTCTCACGCGGTTATGTCCCGCGATAATACGGTACTTCTCGCCGGCTGGAGTGACGATTATCGGGGAGAGCAGACCGTTTTCTTCAATTGAAGCCGCAAGGCTTTCAAGCGCCTCGTCAGTGTATGGCTGGAACGGCTGATTTTCCCATGAAACAAGGCGGTTCAGCGGTATTTTCTTTTCAGCAATCCCGGAATCGTCCTGAAAGAACGCGGCTCCGTCGTAAGTTCCGCTGTTGCGTGATAAGTTCAGCATTATTCTCCCTCCCTTGCGAGTATCTCGACGACAAGTTCTCTATACTGCTTTCCGATACTGCTGCTCTTGCTGCGGATAAGTGATTTCCTGTTTGCAGTGCTGTATGCCGCCTCGATCCGTCGGGGAATAGAATGTCATTTAACTATGACAAGAGATAATATCAAAGCCCTTAGTGTGAGATATATTTCCGATCAGTTCATTAACAATTCAATAGCAGAGCGATAACAAAACCATTGACCGCAGCTCCTGATTGTGCGAAGATATGCCTGTATTGATTCCGAGGGTTACAGGAGCTGAAATACATCTTGCTTGAAATAAACAGCGGCGAGCTTGTCGCAATAATCAGGAAATCCGATGCGGAGAGATCAACGCTTTGGCATATTCTGGCGTGCAATGACAGGGCTGACAGCAGGGAGCTTACGCTTGACGGCAGGCTCCTAAAACGACTTTCTGAGAGGAATTACGCAAGGAGGCGAAACGAGATGCACGGCATAGTTATGCAGGATTTTCCACTAGTGGAGTATTTTTCGGTCATAGAGAATGTAGTGCTCCCGCTGGATTTTTCCAGAAATCTCAGGAAAAAACAAGCGAAAATCGGCGTTTGACTCTCTGAAACTTGTGTAAATAGACGACCTTGCGCAAAAAACGGTAAAGCATCTTTCCGGCAGTCAGAAGCAGCTCACTGCGATTGCCTGCGCTATCGTGAACAAACCGCAGATAATTCTTGCGGACGAGCCTACCGGCGCACTTGACAGAGATATACTCGATATATTCAAGGAGTAGCACAAGCATGGCAAAACCGTGCTAATCGTCAGCCACGACATGGGCGTTGCGGAACAATGTGAGAGGATTATTGAGATTCCGGACGGGAGAATTATTGTGGATAATAAGAGTCAGCTGGGGAATTGAATGTATTGTCACAAAAAGGCAGCCGTTTGGCTGTTTTTTTATATGCCTGATGTATTGTAGGTAACACTTTTTACATAAATGAATTTATATTTGCAATTTTTATCACGCATTTGCTGTCAAACTATTGACGAAAAAGGCTGTTGGTGGTATAATATTGCTTAGAAAAAATATACCTTTATTTTGGTCAGGAGGAATAGCAAGATGTCAGCAATTCATTTATCGGATGTCATAAAACTCGGCTTATCCAAGAAAGCATTATCGGCAGATGACTATACTAAGTTCCGTTCAAATTTCTTATCATATATCGAGAAAATAAAGACTGCTGCTCAGAATAACGAGAATGAAGAGCATATAAAGAATATAATCAACGATTTCCTTAGAATGAACTTTTATAGTGAAGCGAAATTCTCTATCAATACCGATGGAAACATCGACAGTGCAATAAAAGAAAATGGGGAACTTCTTGTAATTATCGAAACCAAGACACCGTATAACAAGTCAGAAATGATTTCTGAGGGTAATCTGAATCGAAAGGCTTTGCACGAAGCAGTATATTACTATCTTGAACGTGCAGTTGACACGTCTAAATCGAAGGCTATGATTTCAATCAAGTGTCAGATTAGGCGTCTTGTTGTAACTGACGGGATTAACTGGTTCCTTTTTGATGTCAATGCAATTCACAGTATAACCGATGGAAAAATAGAACATGCTTTTTATCAATACAAGAATGGACAACGCCCTTATAAAGATGATACATCTGCATTCTACGAGGAACTGCGTCAGTATTTCGATGATATGAATATCAACGATAAGCTCTCGTATATTTACTTTAATGCAGAGGAATATGTTGTTGTGTCCGTCTGCGGTTCTTGCCTTGAACATTTACCTTCCTCCCTTGTCACTCTTGATATGAATCTGTTATGCTAACCTGATTGGGGTAAATTCGAGATTCATTTTGCTCATCGCCGTTTCATTTTCCTTTTTTTGAATCTAAAATGCCATCTATGTACCCGATAAGACGATTCTGCTCCTCAACATTTAATAGAGTAAGCTGCTTATTGATACAGTCTCTTGCCGTTTCTTTTGTATTAATATCGCCAGAATTGATAGAATCCGTTCCAAGAAGATAATCAACTGAGACATTAAAAAAATCGGCAAATAATTTTGCAGTTGACGATGGTATCTCACGACGATCATTTTCGTATAAACTTATCATTGACTGGTCGATTGATATTGCTTCCGCAAGCTCTCGCTGGGAAAGACATCTCTGCATTCGTAGCTTTTTTAGTCTGGTGTTGTCCCCCACAAGCTGTCACCTCCGCATATCAGTATAGAGTAAAAGGAGATTTTATTCAATAGAAAACAAGAAATTGCAACAAAATGTGACACATTGAAACGGTTTGTTGCAGATGTCAACACATTGTGGCATGATAATGTGCTATAATTATTTCAGGAAACATCTTACACTTTTGCGGAAGAGAATGTCATTTAAATATGACAAGAGATAATATCATAGTCTTTAGTGTGAGATATATTTCCGACCAGTTCATTGACAATTCAATAGCAGAGCGATAACAAAACCATCGACCACAGCGCCTGATTGTGCGAAGATATGCCTGTATTGATTCCGAAGGGTTATTCATTATCCGTGACCACCTATTTTTTTGCGCGAGAATAACAATAACTCCGACAGTCTGCCAATATCAATTCAAAGCGTAAACGCATACGCAGAGATAAGGTTCGAGCGCGAAAGGATGAACGCTGCAAAGATGGTATAATGATACTTCCGGCGACGGCTATGCCACAGGAATGGCTAGAGGTGAAACTCCTATGTTCGGGTGCGGACTACCCGATGATCGCTCTGAGCAATATACATCAATAATGCAAACGGCTCACGCTGCAAGACATGAGCCGTTTGCTTATATATCGGCTGTATCAGCCGTGCAAAATCAGTATCATGAAAGGAGATGATTTGCCAGATGGTAATGAGTGCGAGCGAAAAAACAAAGTTCATTAACACTTTCTGCGAAATGCTCTCGGAATTCATTAAGACTCCGGAAGAAATTGAAAAGGCAAAAGCAGAAATTGAATTAAAGAATGATACTGAAATGCTGACAATAAAAGAGTGTTCCGTTATCATGCGTGTTTCAGAGCGCACTATACGAATGCTCGTCAAACAGAATGCTATTGGCAGCACAAGAGCCGGCTCCGGTTCCTGTGGAAAGCTACTTATTCCACGAAGCGCGTTACTCAGATACATAGACACATTATAGCAGGTTTGAAAAAGTTTATAAAAATATGCGAAAAGGCTTGACATTTCAGTGCTTTAAAGTTATAATGTTATACGCAGTAGTATG
>CALBGD010000394.1 GCA_937893735.1 uncultured Clostridia bacterium
TGTGGGGATTACTTCTTACCCTTACCTGCTTTACCTTCCTTGCGGCGGATAACTTCATCAGCGTACTTGATGCCCTTGCCCTTGTAAGGCTCAGGAGGACGCTTGCCTCTGATCTCAGAAGCGATCTGGCCGACCTTCTGCTTGTCGATGCCCTTAACGATGATGGTGTTGGGATCCGGAACATCAAGTGTGATATCCTCGGAGTCAGAAACGATTACCGGGTGAGAGAAGCCGAGTGTCAGTGTGACATTCTTGCCGCTCTTCTGGCATCTGTAACCTACACCGTTGATCTTCAGCTCCTTGGAGAAGCCGTGCATAACGCCCTCAACCATGTTGTGGATAAGGGTTCTGGTCAGACCGTGTACAGACTTGCTGTAGTTCTCGTCATCAGGACGCTCAACGATGATCTCGTTGTCCTGCTGGGAGATCTTCATGATGTGATTGAATTCCTTTGTCAGGGAGCCCTTCGGACCCTTGACTGTTACTACGGAGCCGTCGATTTTTACTTCCACACCTGCGGGAATAGCAACGGGCTTCTTACCAATTCTTGACATATTACTATTCCTCCTTACCAGATAAACGCAAGGACTTCGCCGCCGACATTGAGCTCGCGAGCCTTCTTGTCGGTCATGATGCCCTTGGAAGTGGATACGATAGCAATACCGAGTCCCTTCATTACCTTAGGCATATCCTTGCAGTTAGAGTAGATGCGCAGACCGGGCTTGGAAACACGGCGGAGACCTGTGATAACCTGTGCCTTGGTGTCTGTGTACTTGAGATTGACTCTGATGATGCCCTGCTTATTGTCGTCGATAACCTTGAAGCTCTTGATGTAGCCCTCATCCTGAAGGATCTGAGCTATCTGCTTCTTGAGGTTAGACGCGGGGATATCAACAGAGGCGTGCTTCGCGGAGTTTGCGTTACGGATTCTCGTAAGCATATCAGCGATGGTATCAGTGATCTGCATTCGTTTACCTCCTATACGAAAGCCGTTACGGAACCGAATTGTCCGTCGTACTTACATGATTGCTCCTTATCGGAGCTGATATTTAAGCCGGGCTTTTATTGAAACAAAACCCGCCCGGCGAGGGAACAAATTGATGGAACTGATGTGATCGGCGTTCCGTGCAGTATTACCAGCTTGCCTTCTTTACGCCAGGGATCTGACCCTTGTAAGCAAGCTCTCTGAAGCAGATTCTGCAGATGCCGAACTTGCGCATATAAGAGTGGGGTCTTCCGCAGATCTTGCATCTGTTGTAGGCGCGAGTGGAAAATTTCGGCGCTCTCTGCTGCTTGGCGATCATTGACTTCTTAGCCATAAGTTTTCCTTCGTCCTTTCTTACTTCTCAAAAGGAGCGCCCATCAGGGTGAGCAGCTCTCTTGCTTCTTCATCAGTCTTTGCTGTGGTAACAAAGTTGATGTCCATACCGCGTGTAGCTTCTACCTTATCGAAGTCGATCTCCGGGAAGATGATCTGCTCCTTCAGACCGAAGGAGTAGTTGCCTCTGCCATCGAAGGAATTCGCATTGATTCCTCTGAAGTCGCGTACACGGGGGAGAGCAACGTTAAAGAGTCTGTCGAGGAACTCGTACATGATCTCGCCTCTCAGTGTTACCTTAACACCGATTACCTGACCCTCTCTGAGCTTGAAGTTAGCGACTGCCTTCTTGGAACGGCACTCAACCGGCTTCTGACCAGTGATCTGTGCGAGCTCAGACATAACGTTCTCTATGATCTTGTGGTTTTCCTTTGCCTCACCGCAAGCAACGTTCACGATGATCTTGTCGATCTTCGGGATCTGCATTACAGACTTGTAGCCGAACTTCTTGAAAAGTGCGGGGGCAACGGTTTCCTTGTAGAAATCCTTCATTCTTGCCATATTAATACTCCTATCTGACAGCCGGATTTTAATGCTCCCTGCGCCCGGCAGGCGAGCATTCCTTGTATCCGACCGATCTCAGGCAATATCAGTACTTGAGCTCTGCGCCGCAGTGCTTGCAAACTCTGATCTTCTTGCCGTCCTCAATCTTGTGAGCAACTCTTGTGGTCTTGTTGCACTTGGGGCAAACGAGCTGTACCTTGGAAGCGTAAAGCGCACCCTCGGCCTGTACTCTGCCGCCAAGCTGACCAGCCTGTCTGGGCTTAACGTGCTTGGTTACCATGTTTACGCCTTCAACAATTACCTTGTTCTCCTTGGCGGAAACTGTTACGACCTTGCCCTGCTTGCCCTTGTCAGAGCCGCTGATGACCTGAACCTTATCACCGGTCTTAATGTTTAAGCTATTCATTCGGCGGGTCCTCCTTAAAGTACTTCAGGAGCGAGAGACAGGATCTTTGTGAAATCCTTGTCGCGCAGCTCTCTGGCTACCGGCCCAAAAATACGAGTTCCCTTCGGATTTTTGTCCTCCTTGATGATAACCGCTGCGTTTTCATCGAAGCGGATATATGTTCCGTCCTCACGTCTGAGACCCTTTGCGGAACGAACAACAACGCACTTTACTACGTCGCCCTTCTTAACAACGCCGCCGGGTGTAGCTTTTCTGACGGAAGCAATGATCACGTCGCCGATATTCGCATATCTTCTGCGAGTACCGCCGAGCACTCTGATACACATAAGCTCCTTGGCGCCGGTGTTGTCAGCGACCTTGAGCAGTGTCTGCATCTGAATCATGGTTTGCTACTCCTTTCGTGGTTTACTTAGCGCGCTCGATGACGTTGATAAGGCGCCATCTCTTATCCTTGGAAAGGGGGCGAGTCTCCATGATCTCAACTCTGTCGCCGATTCCGCAAGTATTTTCTTCATCGTGAGCCTTCAGCTTGATCGTGCGCTTAACGATCTTCTTGTACAGAGGATGACGAACATTATCCTCGATGGCAACGACGATAGTCTTGTCCATCTTGTTGCTTACTACTCTACCAATTCTGGTCTTTCTTAAAGCTCTTTCCATTTTAGTTCTTATCCTCCTTCCTTAGTTGTTAGCAGCGAGCTGACGCTGACGCTGAATTGTCTTGATGCGTGCGATATCCTTCTTAACAGCCTTGATCCTTGTGGGATTGTCGAGCTGGTTTACAGCAAGCTGGAAGCGCAGGTTGAAAAGCTCCTGCTTGAGTTCGGCGAGCTTAGTGTCGAGCTCTGTCTCCGAAAGAAATGCCAGATCCTTTGTCTTCATTAAAGCTCACCTCCGTCTTCCTTCTTAACAAACTTGCACTTGATGGGGAGCTTGTGCATTGCAAGACGCATAGCCTCGCGTGCGGTCTCCTCGGAAACGCCGGCGATCTCGAACATAACTCTGCCGGGCTTTACAACAGCTACCCAGTACTCGGGAGCGCCCTTACCGGAACCCATTCGAACTCCGAGGGGCTTATCTGTAACGGGCTTGTCAGGGAATATCTTGATCCAAACCTGACCGCCACGCTTGATATAACGTGTCATTGCAATACGGGCAGCCTCGATCTGATTGGACTTGATCCATGCAGCCTCGAGTGCCTGAAGGCCATATTCGCCGTTGGAAACTGTGTTGCCTCTTGTGGCGATACCGGTACGGCGGCCTCTCTGTACTCTTCTGTACTTTACTCTCTTAGGAAGCAGCATTAGTCGTTACCCCCTTCTTTTCTAGGTTCTCTGGGTCTGCGAGGACGTCTGTCATCGCGGCCTCTGCCGTTGCTTCTGTCATCACGGCGGCGTCTGTCATTTCTGTCGTTTCTGTCAGATCTCTGAGCAGGGATCTCGCCCTTGAGGACTTCGCCCTTGTAGATCCAAACCTTAACGCCGATAACGCCGTAAGTTGTATTTGCTCTTGCTACACCGTAGTCGATGTCTGCACGAATTGTCTGAAGCGGGATTGTACCCTCGTGATAGCTCTCAGTACGAGCGATCTCGGCACCGCCAAGACGGCCGGCTACCATTGTCTTGATACCCTTAGCGCCGCTCTTCATTGTTCTGCCGATAACAGACTTCATTGCGCGTCTGAAGGAAACACGACCCTCGAGCTGCTGCGCGATGTTCTCTGCAACGAGCTGAGCGTTCATATCGGGGTTCTTTACCTCGATGATCTTGATGTCTACCTTCTTGCCGGTGAACTTCTCCATCTCAGCCTTGAGCTTGTCAACCTCTGCGCCCTTAGCGCCGATAACCATACCGGGCTTTGCGCAGGAGATGCAGATAGTTACCTTATCGCCGCTTCTCTCGATCTCGATCGAGGGAACGCCAGCCTTGTAAAGCTTCTTCTTCAGAAGCTCGCGAATCTTATAGTCCTCAACAAGTGTGTCACCGAAGGTTGCTTTGCCCGCGAACCAGCGAGAATCCCAATCCTTGATTACACCCACTCTGAGACCGTGTGGATTAACCTTCTGTCCCATTGTAATTCTCCTCCTTATTCTGCTTCTTTAACAACCAGTGTGATGTTGGACGTTCTCTTCAGGATTCTGTGAGCGCGTCCGTGATCCTTCGGTCTGATACGCTTGAGGGTAACACCAGCGCCTACGAATGCTTCGGAAACGTAAAGGCGGCTTGTGTCCATGTTGTGATTGTTCTCTGCGTTTGCTACTGCAGACTTGAGGAGCTTCTCGAGAGGCTCACAAGCGGACTTGGGGGTGTTCTTGAGAGTAGCGAATGCGATTTCAACAGGCTTGTTTCTGATGAGGTCGAGAACGATGCCGACCTTTCTCGGAGAAATACGAACCTGTCTGAGTTCAGCTCTAGCTTCCATTATTTCTCCTCCTTACTTCTTGCCAGTTGTCTTGCTTCCTGCATGACCCTTGAAGGTTCTTGTAGGAGCGAACTCGCCCAGCTTGTGACCAACCATGTCCTCGGTTACATAAACCGGAACGTGCTTTCTGCCGTCGTGGACTGCAAATGTGTGACCTACGAAGTCAGGGAATATTGTGGAAGAACGGCTCCATGTCTTGAGAACCTTCTTCTCGCCTGCCTCGTTCATTGCCAGAACTCTCTTGTAGAGAGCTTCCTGGACATAGGGTCCCTTTTTAATACTTCTTCCCATGTCTAAATAATTCCTTTCAAGTTTAGCTGCAAGTTAATGAGCAGCGACACTCGCCGATGGCGTTTTACGCACAACCTTAATAATGATGTGCAACGCTGTTCTTGTTAACAACAACTTTTGGGTTATGGTATCATGGAACCTTTCCGCCCCGCGGCGTGCGGGGTGGGAAAGTGAACCGGGATTACTTGGAGTTTCTTCTCTTAACGATGAACTTGTTGGAAGACTTCTTGGTGCTTCTGGTCTTGTAGCCAAGAGCGGGCTTGCCCCAAGGAGTAACAGGTCCGGGACGTCCAACAGGGGACTTACCCTCACCACCACCGTGCGGGTGGTCATTCGGGTTCATTACGGAACCGCGAACGGTCGGTCTAACGCCGAGGTGACGTGTACGGCCAGCCTTACCAAGGTTTACGTTCTCGTGATCGAGGTTGGATACGGTACCGATGGAAGCCATGCAGTTATCGGAAACGTTTCTCAGCTCACCGCTGGGAAGTCTGATAAGAGCGAAGCCGTTCTCCTTAGCCATGAGCTGAGCCATGTTGCCTGCGGAGCGAACCATCTGAGCGCCCTTACCGGGGTGCATCTCGATGTTGTGGATAACGGTACCAACCGGGATATCAGCCAGTGCAAGAGCGTTGCCGGGCTTGATATCAGCGTCGCTGCCTGCGCGAACTGTGTCGCCGACCTTAAGTCCATCAGGAGCGATGATATATCTCTTCTCGCCGTCCTCGTAGGTTACGAGCGCGATGAAAGCAGATCTGTTAGGATCGTACTCAAGAGTGGTAACAGTAGCGTTCATGCCCTGCTTGTCTCTCTTGAAGTCGATAACGCGGTACTTCTTTCTGTTGCCGCCGCCGATGTGTCTAAC
>CALBGD010000395.1 GCA_937893735.1 uncultured Clostridia bacterium
TGAGCTGGACCTTTCCTCAGACGGTTACACTCCTGAGGAACTGCGGGAGCTTCTCGCGGCTTATTGGCTGGGGAAAAAGTACCACAAGCTGAAAGACGGAAGCTTTTCGGTTCTTGACGATGGATTTTCAGAGTTGTTTGAAATTGCAGAAAGCCTTGACATTTCAGATAAGTCCCTGATGAAAGAAAAAATCAAGGTTCCGGCGTTCAGAATGCTGTATCTCGATAGCCTTGGAAGCACCTCCGGAAATGTCAGGATCGAACGCAGCGCTGAGTTCCGCAGACAGGTAAGTACCTACCGTGAAATGTTGAATTATTCCGATAAAATCAGCGTACCCGAACAGCTTAACGGTATTCTGCGCGAATATCAGATTTACGGTTTCCGGTGGCTGAAAACGCTTACCACATACGGTCTGGGCGGAATCCTCGCTGACGATATGGGGCTTGGAAAGACATTGCAGGCGATAGCCCTGATGCTTGACGAAAAGCGTTCAGGAGGCGGCAGGAGCCTTGTCGTATGCCCGGCTTCGCTTATTCTGAATTGGCAGAGCGAGATTGAAAAATTCGCGCCGGAACTGCGGGTGAGTTCAGTAATGGGAACGGCTCCCGAGCGCGCCGCACAGTTCGTTGAACTGGAAAAATACGATGTTGTGATAACCTCCTATTCCCTTATCGCAAGGGACTTTGCGGAGTATCAGGAGCATGAATTCCGCTATGAATTTCTGGACGAAGCGCAGTACATCAAGAACAGTTCTACGCAGACTGCGAAGGCGGTGAAATCCGTAAACAGCCGCTGCCACTTTGCGCTGACAGGAACTCCGGTAGAGAACAGCTTTGCGGAACTTTGGAGCATATTTGATTTCATCATGCCGGATTATCTTTTCAGTTACCGGTATTTCCGTCAGCATTACGAATCCCCGGTCGTTAAGGACGGAAACGAGCAGGCAAAGCATTCGTTACAGCGCATTGTTAAGCCGTTTATCCTGCGCCGAATGAAGTCCGAGGTGCTGACCGAGCTTCCCGAAAAAACGGAAACTGTTTTACTTTCGGAAATGGAAAAGGAGCAGAGCGGAATTTATTCCGCGAACGTTGCGGAGGTGCGCTCTGCGGTGTCTGCTTCCGATGGAGGGAACACCGAAAAAATAAAGATTCTCGCAATGCTGACGCGATTAAGGCAGATTTGCTGCGACCCGGCGCTGGTCTATGAGAATTACACCGGGAAAAGTGCCAAGCTGGAGCAGTGTATGGAGCTTGTGGAAAGCTGCGTGAATTCCGGACACAAGCTGCTTTTGTTCTCGCAGTTCACGTCAATGCTGGATATTGTCGCGGCGCGTCTTGACGGCATGGGAGTGCGGTATTTCATGCTGACGGGTTCTACAAAACCTGCGCAGCGGCTGAAAATGGTAAACAGCTTCAACTGCGATGATACCAGCGTATTCCTGATTTCCCTGAAAGCGGGCGGCACAGGGCTTAACCTCACCGGAGCGGACGTTGTGATACACTACGACCCGTGGTGGAACAGCTCTGCTGAAAATCAGGCTTCCGACCGCGCTTACCGTATCGGGCAGAAGAAAAACGTGCAGATATATAAGCTCATCACCCGGAATACTATCGAGGAGAAAATACGAGAACTCCAGCAGGCAAAATCCGGGCTTGCGGATATCGTGCTCAGCGGCGGGGAAGCCTCCGGGAATATCATGAGCATGACCTCTGAGGAGATACTGGAACTGCTGAAATGATCCGCGTAAAATTATGGATCCTTAAAGCCCCTGTGTTTTTTCATATGGTTTACATCAAAGTTACAAAATAGATTTCCTGGCATATATCATGAGGTATTAGAGATTATGGAAAAGGTAGTAATTTATATCCACGGAAAGGGCGGCAATGCATCAGAAGCCACTCATTATAAGCAGATATTCAGCGACAGTGATGTTGTTGGACTGGATTACTCATCACGGTATCCCTGGGAAGCAAAAAGGGAACTCTCAGTTCTGTTTGCTTCTGTCAGCAAGTACTATAAGACGATTGACATTATTGCAAACAGTATCGGAGCATTCTTTGCAATGACTTCACTGGCGGACAAAAATATTGAGAAAGCGTTTTTTATTTCTCCGGTTGTGGATATGGAAAAGCTGATCACCGATATGATGCTTTGGGCGAATGTAACAGAAGATAAACTCCGGGAGAAAAAAGAAATACAAACTTCTTTCGGCGAAATCCTTTCGTGGGAATATCTTTGCTATGTCAGGGATAACCCAGTTACATGGAGTGCTCCGACGCATATTTTATATGCTGAAAATGACAACCTGACTTCTTACTCCACTATATCTGAATTTGCGGAGCGGACCGGTTCAACTCTTACGGTTATGAAGAATGGAGAGCATTGGTTCCATACTGAGGAGCAGATGGCATTCCTTGATAACTGGATATGGCGGTATAAATAGGTTATAAAATATGGCGTGATTTTTGCTTCATCGCTATATCGGAATCTGTGGGGGAACTGCGGAATGATTATTTTGATTATGTCGTCTGCCTTGACATGACGCCGGAAATGCTCGCAGTCAGAAAGGCGCAGGCTGAAAGTCAGAACCTCCCGAATTGACGTTTGTGTTGGGGGATTCAAAGGAGCTTCCGTTTCTGGAAAACAGCTTTAATGTCGTGATGTCGCGGCTTGCGTTTCATCATTTTCCAGATGTAAGTCAGCCGTTTTCCGAGATGGCACGGGTCCTGAAACCAGGCGGAAAACTTGTGATGATAGACATGGAAGCGGCGGAGGAATACCTCCGCTTGACCGAAGACGAGATAGATAATCTGCGCGACCCGTCACACGTCCGTAATCTCAGCCGAAAGGAAATGCTGGATTTGTTCTCAGCACATGATTTGGACGTAATCTGCTGCGAAGCAACAGAAATTCCACTCGATTTGCATAACTGGGTTTTGATAATCGGAATCAAAAAATAATATATGACCGCCGGATTTTGAGTTCCGGCGGTCTTTTTGATTTGCTTTATTAATGCTCGAGTAAATTTCTGGTGTACCTGTCCGCATTTCTCATGGAATTGAACCCTATAAGTACAGTCCAGACATAGGCGCAGGTCTTGGGTATCATCAGCATTCCGATCATCGGGACTGCCTCCGCAAAAAGCACCACTGGAATGTAGAATCCGAAACTGAGCACGATCGTGAGCCACAGGAAGCGGAATTCGCGGTCGCTGTTCTGGCGTGCGCTCCTGAATGTCAGAATTATTATAAGCAGTCCGAGGAGGGCGAACGGGATATTCCGGTATATCCCCCATGAAAGCGGAGCGTCAGGGCTTGTCCAGTTGTTCTGCGGCATAAGGCAGAGGATAACTCTCAGAGCTGAAAGTCCCCATACAGCCGCTGTTAATCCGCGCTTCCCGGTGATTTTATAGCGGCAGCGCCAGACATAGTACAGCAGCACATAGAATGCCGTCATCGTCACGGAGGTGATGAGCTTTCCGATTCCGAGCGCGGCAGTGCAGCTTTCGAGTCCGGTGGTACAGAGCGCGACAGCCCGCGGCACAAGGTGGAACGAATCCCCGGCGCCGAGCGTCACCGCC
>CALBGD010000396.1 GCA_937893735.1 uncultured Clostridia bacterium
CCGCTTCTTCCAGCGGCTTTTTCCCCTGCCTGATGTCGAAAAGCTCAAAGTAATTCCAGACATACGGCGGAACTCCGAACCACTGCGAGCAGTCCCTGCAGTCGAAGTCGTAGGTCTCAAAAAGGTACCTGTAATAATCCTCGTCAAACAGGGCAAGAACCGTTTCGGACAGACAGTGATCCCTTATCTTCCTTGCTCCCTTTGATACTAACTGCCGCACACGCTCCCTTGTGACATCATACTTATTGCCTATCTCTTCAAGAGTTTTTCCCGCAAGCCTCATGGTCACAGCGTCTTTTTCGCGCTCGTCCGCCGCACTGCAGGCAGGGATATGGTCGATGAACCTGGGATAGACCCTGTAACAGCGGTAATCGACATATTCAAGGACGCCGCCTGCGACAAACCTGCCGAGTATCCTCCTGACCATATCCTGCGGTATCTCAACGGGCATGGCGAGCCGGGCGATAAGTTCGTTCACGCTCAGCCCCTCAAAGCCGATATTATCGAACACTCCTGCAATTGCGTCACGGACTGCGTCTTCGCTCAGCGCGGCACCGGCGTCGCCGTTGACATACAGCTTTATCCGTTCGCCGTGCGTGGAAATATACTGCGACACCGCGTCGGATATTTCCCTTATTGAGCCGGGACCCAGCTTAGGGATACCCGTTAAGTCGCTCTGAGAAAGGAACACAAGGTCGCTCATCGAGTTGCAGCCGTTCGCCGTCAGCTGATTGACCGAGCGGTTAGACAGCTTCATTGCCTTCACCGGGATATCGTTGATCCTGACGTACGTCCGGATAACTCCGCGGTACATTTCATCGGCGATAAGTTCCCGGGGCGACATGTTTTTTCTCCGCTCGATATCCTTCTGCTGTGCGGCATATTTCGAAATGGCGCCCTGATTTGCACGGAGATATCTCCTGCAGGACTTAGCGATATTCTCCGCGGATTCCCCGTCCATTCCGCGGATCTGCATAAGCTCGTCCCCGGACAGGAATATCACATTTTCAAGCCGGTCGTATCCGTTGAGCAGCAGGTGGTTGTACGCCCTTGCGGGGAGCAGTTCCAGCGAGTCAATGCCGACCCGGTTCGCCGCGAGGAATCCACAGACCGCTTTCCGGTATTCCTCCGCCTCATTTTCGGGGACGATGGTCATCTGCCGATTATAATACTCTATCTTTTCAAGTATTTCAGCGATGGATTTTGCGCCGAGATTATTGATCTGCGAAAGGGTATCGCCGGTGTACCCGAGCATATCTCCGATGGTGTGTACGCCTGCGCGTCGGAGCGCGTTTTTAGAGCGCACGGACAGCCCGGCTTCCTCAATGGAAACGCTTTTTAAATTCATGATATCAATTACCTGACAGTATTTTTCTGAAACTGTCCGCTATTCTGGACAATTCCTCAAGTTCGGCAATAAGGGATTTCTTTTCTTCCTCCTCCAGCTTGCTGAACAGCCTCGGGTCAATATCGGTGAGCAGAGTCTTACATTTTAACAGATTCTCGCTCGGTCTGTTGACAAGCTGCTGCGTTCTGGTGCGGATAAGCGCGCGTTCCATGCTGCAGCGGATATCGTCCGCAATTTCGCCGCAGTCCACTGCGAATTTATCAAGATCAGCCTTGCTGGAGGGGGTAACGCCGCTGAATTTCTCCGTTATCTGCTTATTGATGTTATCCTGCTCGCTGAAAAAATCCTCGGAGAGGCCGTTCTTCACCAGCTTCTTGATATCACGGATAAAGATACGCTGGTCGGGTACCGCCTTTAACAGCACGTTGTTGAACGCTATCTTTTTAAGGCGGTCCTTTTCCGCGCCGTTCATCTTTGAGAGAAGCGGAAGCATTTCAAAGAACAGGCTGTAAACCTGATAATCCCTTGCAGCATGATACTGCCCGGGCAGCTTGACATACTCCAGGAACTCGCTGATGAGCATGGCGGTCTCTATTCTTTTATTCACATCGGCAACGGTTTCATTCGTGCTTGCCGCGTATTCCTGCACGGTCAGCAGCTTGGTGACAACTACGTCGCGGTATGTGCCGATCGCATAATCTATCATGTCGTAATCGACTTTTTCTTCCTCGCCGTGCTGTATCGAAAGCTCCAGCAGCTTTATCTGCTTTCTGTCCTTGTTCATGTCGGCATTCATGATGACCGTTTCAAAGAACTGCTTTTCGCCGCTTTCGCGCTGGATACGCCTGAGGCAGGTATAGCGCCTGTTTCCGTCAACTATCCTGCCGTCCGCGAGAATTACGCCGGGCTGCTGCTGACCGACAAGCGCGATATTCTTCTGCGTCTTTTTAATTGAATCGGGATTGCTCTCATAGATGAAATTCTCGATAACGTCGTTGTACTCCTGGCTTTTCAGCGAGCTCAGCGCGCCTGCGCCTTTCTCAGCGCGGTATCTGGATATCCATGTTGCGATACGGTCGTTCTGGTCGTTGTAATATAATGCGTCCAGTCTTACGCGGTACACCGGATAAATCTCGGTCTTTCCGTCAAATGTGACCTTTCTGGTATATTTGGTCTTGTATATCTTTTTGGTGCGGATAAGCGTCATGAGGTCTTCTACCGCGCCCTCGCGCATGTCCGTGTCGTCAACCAGGGTCTCCTCGATGGGGATAGGTCCGCTCAGCGAGGAATCAGCTTCTGCTTTCTCAGCGTGTCTGATCTCGTTGTACAGCGCCCTTATCTGCTGCGCTCCCTCATGGTCGAGCTTCTCGCACAGCCGCGCCATGGTGTCAAGATAGCGCTCTGCGTCAGGCTGGGGCAGATCCTGCTGACCGATATGCGCTATCGTATTTCTGATACCCATAAGCTCATTCAGCAAAGTCTGTGCGTCTTTGTCCAGTTCGTATTTGAAAATATCTTTCCATTCACGCAGGATCACTCTTATACAGTTGGCTATGTCAAGCGAATCAACAAGTTCTGCATAGTCTCCGTATGAAGGCAGTTCCTCAGCATGATCATTAAGTATGTAAAGCACCTCGTCCCACCATTTTGCTTTGTAGGCGTTGTTCATTTCCATGCCGACAAACCCTGCAAGCAGTGGGTGAAGTATTCTGAGACCTTTCTGCGCATATTCGTAGTTTTCCTGCATGATAATTCTCCTTTTATAAAAATGGCATAAAGCAAAATGTATCCAATGGTATTATATCACAAAATGGCACTTGCTGTCAACAGAAATACTCTCCGACACTGATTGTTGGCAAATGGTTTTTCTTGTATTCTGCAATGTCAAAGCATTTTTCTGCCTGATATATGCGGGGTTATTCCTTATCAGAGTTCCAGCTTTTCAATCTCCATTGCAATTTCCTTATGGCGTTCAAAGAACAGCAGCTCCTTATTGTGTGCAAAATATTCCTTACAGCCGAATTTGCTTATGTATGCGGCACTATGACAGTTTACGGTAAGTTCAGTTACAATAACAAGCATTTCGTTTCCGTCCCCGAAAACCTCTTCGCTGAACGCAAACATATTCAAGAGCCGCTTTCCAGTTACAGCAGAAGCTGCTTTCAAATCCGCTACACGTTTGTTAAAATCATCCTTTACTATCTCGAATGCCTTTGCTGGGTTTGTTTCAGAGCCTACCTGCTTTGCCTGTTCATCGAGTATTTCGGCAAGCTGAAGGCACTTCCTATGAGCGGCTGCGTCAAGGCTTCCCGACTTCTTTCCGGCTGCTGCTTTCTTTCTGTTGTCATCAGCGAGCTTAGCAAGAAGTTCTGCAGGTTCTTTTGATTGTGCCGAGGTAGTTTTAAACTGACGCAGTACGCCCATTAGGTCGGAAATTACACTGTCGTTTGTCATTGTATCAATAATGGAATTGTTCACTCCATCAAGCATTAGACCAATAAGCGAGAGTTTCTCGTCAAACTTAGCCGCCCCAGCACGCTCTTTTATCTCAGGAGAAGCTTTTCCCGAAAGAATATCCTCTACCTGATAATCACTTCTGTACTTATTGAACAGCTCGTAGTATCCGGCAAAATCAGCAGCGATTTTAGGATTCTGGAGATACTGCGAAATAAGATTCTTATCA
>CALBGD010000397.1 GCA_937893735.1 uncultured Clostridia bacterium
GGGCTATATTATCAGCCAGCTGGAGCAGATCTTTCCCTACAGCAATATCACGACCTATCGCGGCGAGATACTTATGCTGGTGCGTAAGACTAACCGCGGGCGCCTTCTCTCATTTAATACCGAAAAGCTCCTGAAGCTTCTTGATCATTACAGCGGCTATGCCGTTATAGGCAACACATCTGAATTTCTTACGTCCCTGCCGCCTGTATACTATCAGGTCAAGGATGCCCTGCGGCTCGGGAAGGTAATGACTCCCGGACAGCGCATTCTTTACTATGAGGACTACAGCATGTATCAGATGATAGAGTTTGCCTCTGAGTCTGCCCGGCAGCATCTCGGCAGCCGGAATCTTGCGCATCTGTGCAACAACGAGACGATCGCCCTGCTGCTGCACGACACTAAAACCGGCAGTAATCTGCTGGAATTTCTGCATACATATCTGCAGCATGAGCGTAATGTCACCGAGACGGCCAAAGCACTTTATATTCACCGCAATACGGCGCAGTATAAAATTCACAAAATCGAAGAGCTCATCGGCGGCACTCTGGACGACCCTATCCTGCGTGAGCGTCTTTTGTTCAGCTATCACGTTCTGGAGTATATGACGCGCTACTGCAAGGAGGATATTCTGGTTCTCAAGCGAAATCAATCCGAGGGCGTTCAAAGCAGTTCCGAGCGCTGAGCCCGCCTGAGAAATCATGCCGCGCTTTGTAAACTATACACATATCCCCCGCCGAGGCCGTGCCGGTCTACCTCAGCAGGGGATAATTTTGTATTAAGCGAAGTGGTAAGCTAAAAATGGGCACGGAGGGTTTGAACAGCCCCCCGTTTGTTAGATAGCATGAACTCTGTCGTTCAAATCCCGCCACGCTATATTCAGAGAAAAGCCAAGACACCGATCGCTGATAGTCGGTGTCTTGGCTCCTTTTACTTGGATTTTTTCAGCCAGTCGAGATACATTTCCATGGTGATAATCCCAGCGGAGCACTTGAGTTTCTCTTTCCGCGCCTCTGCTGCCCACTGCAAGAACTGTTCCTGCGTACATTTG
>CALBGD010000398.1 GCA_937893735.1 uncultured Clostridia bacterium
ATGTGAATGCCTGGGCTGCAATTTCATCAAGAGTACTGTCCTCAAGAGCTGCTCCCGAAGCAAAAAAGGCTGCGACCTCATCGTCTGGAAATCCAAGACCAGGATTATGTCCGGTATGTGTGGATATTTCATTTATCAATTCGGAAACAGAATCACGACACGCTGCAAGGAACTTTACGGGACTGTAATCAGTATTATAGCATTCCTTAACACGTCCCTTGGTGCGAACGCATTCGGCTGCATAAACAGCAAACATCTCGGAATTCAGCTTGATCTGAATATCAAGACCGCAGTCGGCTATTTCCTTTCGTATAAATGTAAGACGATCGTTTTCTAAGCAGTTCGGGAATTCATAGTGAATTGAATAGCGCTGTGCGTCGTACTGAGCTATTCTTGAAAGGTTCTCAATATCGGAATCCGTTATATATCGTCCCTCGTCCAGAGCCTTGCGGACTGCTTCTGCCACACGATTCCAGGAATAACGCACAACCTGTTCTTTGTCACCAATGACGAGCTTCAATCCCTTGCTATCGTGGCTGCTCCAGCTTACCGGATCATCGTTGCGCGAGGAACCGCCGATACCATATTCATTTTTCAGAAATTTTGCAAGCTCGTCCCGGGTAGGGGAGTTTTCAACGATGAAATCTCTAATGCGGAATTTGCCGCTTGAAAATCCGCTTCCGTGGGAAATCTCATCATCAAGGAGCTTCTGTGCGTATTCGCTGTTCGGATCTATCTCTTCCGGATTATCCGAAAAAATAGAAATGGTATCCGATTCATCAGATACCATTTCATCTTCGTTTATTTCTTCGTCATCATACTCAGACGAATATCCTTGATCTTCATCAGTTGCCCACGGCTCCTGACTTCCTCCGCCAGCCATGTCACGCTCGTCCGGATCGAATCCCACGCTGCTTCCTGAGCCGCTATATCTATTTCCGTCCTCTGCTGTGCGCTCTCCGTGTAAGTCTGGCTGAGCTGCGCCTTCTTCATCAGAGTACGTGTCGTGCGGTTCCTGGCGCTCTCTGCTTTCCGTCCAATCTCCTTCCAGATTCTCAGATACAGCCCGCTCATGTTCACCAGGTCGAGCGCTGTCGGATCCATTTCGTTCATCATATCGACTGCCTTGCGCTCCAGCGGCGTCATGTCCTTTCTGCCGTAATTCCGGAATTTCGGGTTCAGCAGTCCGTTCCTGTCTTCCTCGTAAGGGATATCGTAAATGTCTTCCGCATACTCCAGCTTCATAATGCTCATATTCTTTCCTCCTTACAGTCCGGTCAACGTCTCGCAGCACTTCCTGCGCCAGCGCGGTAGCCGCATTGCCGATTTCGACTATGGACAGATCGCTGTCAAGTTTAGCGGCTGCTGAAAAGTCATACTCAGCTTCAAGTCCGCATCTTGTCATGCATATGCATTCTGCACTCTGGCGAATGAAATGGGGGATGCGAGGGTCATTTGCCATTGCACTATTTAGTTTACTATCATAATTATACACTATATCTATGTTTTTGTCAAGACTTTTCTGCAAAAAATCTTCAAAAGATATAGCTTTTTCTGCATTATCGGTGTTGAACTTTCCAACGATACCGTCAGCCATACGTTCAGAGAGCTTCCACTTGGCGTTGTAAGCAGTTCCGTAGGTCTGGCTGACATCAAAGAGATACATCAGCTCGGTATTATTACGGTCCATGAAAATTGCAGTGGATCGTTCTCCGTGTCTTACATATCTTCCCACATTGTTCCACTGAGTAAGAGTTCCGCACATAACCGCTTTAGGATTCTGCTCAGTAAGGAGCATGGCAGCGCAGAAGTTCAGACGCCAGAAGTTTGAAGTAAGCCGCAGTGTGTTCTGCCACACCTGTGGGTCACGAAGCTGTGAGAGCTTGTAATCGTATATCTGTGCGATATCGTTAAATCTTGACATCATGTTCCTCCGTGAAATATCTGCGGATAGCAGCAGACACTATTTCTGTAAGTTCTTCAGGCGTTTTACCTTCCATAAATTCCGATACGATTTCAGCCGGCACAGCAATTTTAACGGGCGGCTTGGGCTTAAGGATCTTGGTGATTGCTGTTGTAGTTAAGTTGGATTCGTCATGCAGTTCTTTTACATTAGTTCCGGTGAGCTTCATCTCCGGGTGCTGTGTCAGAACATTTATGATCGTGCTCTGTACGTCTGAGCTGAGGTCTGCAAGCATTTCAGCCGCAGCTATATTAATTACGGCATTATCGAGCATGACCAAGAAATCCTGCTGAAGTGAGTTGAGATGTGCGTATTTATTCACCTGTTCATGCGACAGGTGAAGCTCCGCTTCAGCTTTTTCTCCGAGAACCGCAGCCGTTCTTATCTGCTCTGACAAGAGCAGGGATGAAAACCGGCTGCGATTACTTTCGACAACGATACGCTCAGCGTATTCATCGGTTATCAGGTCGTTGCTTCCGATTCGGCATGGTACCTTAGTCCACATGAGCTGCTCAGCAGCAGCTCTTCGCCGGCTGCCGGAAAGAATTTCGTACTCTCCGTTGCCGACGGAGCGAACGAGCAGCGGCTCGGTAATCCCTATTCTTGAAATATCGGATTTCAGCTCTGTTAAATCGCCGGTATTGGTGAATATCGGGCGGCGGAAAGGAAGAAGACGTTCCAGTTCAATATTATACGCCTTTTCATCAGTAAAACACTTTTGGATTATTTCGTCGAGCGTTTCAACGAGACGTTCCTCTGATATTTCTTTTTTTGGTTCATCTTCGGCAACTGAGGAGGAAACGGAGTAGCCGTCATCAGGCAACGGCAGCCGATCCACTATATCATCTTCAAGAGGAACATAAATTGCAGTGTCAGCAGTCGGTTCTTCAGCAGGAATAACACGCTTGACTGTGGTTCCCGGTGCAATGTTATCTTCAGCTTCTTCTGCTTCGCGCTGTTTCCTTGCCATTTTTCTAAGTGCGTTCAGATCCATGTGATATCCTCCGT
>CALBGD010000399.1 GCA_937893735.1 uncultured Clostridia bacterium
CGCTCCCGAACGGTCCTTGGAAACTGTCAGGCAGGTGAACAGCATGATGAACGAAAGCCCGAAAACCGCGATTCCCCCTGACAGACTGCCGATATGGAAAATAGTCATGTTTGCTTCTGCCGGGATACTCTGGTCAATGACGCTCATGATGACCAGCATGACGAGCGGAAATCCAAGACAGAATATGTAGCTCAGCGGGTCGCGGATTATCTCCCTGAAATTCCTGCCGGAAAAAGCAAGTATCCTGTTCATTCTACGCCACCTCCCATTGTGTTTTCTGCAATGCTGACGAATACGTTTTCAAGCCCGGTCTGCCCGGTGAGTGCTTCCAACTCGGCAAGTGTACCGAGCGCCTTTATTTTGCCGCCGACCATTATCGCTATGCGGTCGGAGAGCTGTTCGGCCTCCTCCATGTAGTGCGTTGTCAGGATAACCGTGATTTTTCCTTTGAGCGAGCGTATAACGCTCCACAGTTCGCGCCGTGCGAGTACGTCAAGCCCGAGGGTAGGCTCGTCAAGGAACAGCACGCGCGGCTCTGATACAAGTGCCATAGCAATGGAGACTTTGCGCTTCCAGCCGCCGGAGAGTGTTTTTGCACGGCTGTTCCGGATCTCCTGCATGCGGAAAAGCCGTATCATTTCTTCAGCGCGCTCAACCGCCTTTTCTTTTGAGAATCCATATATTTTCGCCGCAAATACCAGATTTTCGTACACCGTGAGATTTTCCGCGACCGCCGTATCCTGCGGCGATATCCCGACGATGGATTTCACAGCGGAGCTTTCCCTGATTGTGTCGTGTCCGCATATCTCTGCATTTCCTGATGTGGGCGCGGAGAGACAGGTGCACATTCTTATTGTTGTGGTCTTTCCTGCGCCGTTAACGCCGAGAAGCGCGAACAGCTCGCCCTTCTCAACGGAAAGGTCTATGCCGTCAACTGCGGTCTTTTCCCTGTACTTTTTTGTCAGCTTTACCGCCTGAACTGCTGTCATGCTTTTTTCCTCCTCTGGGGTGAACGATGTCCAGTACATTGCCGAGCTTCACAAGCGCGATCCCCTTGTCCTCGTCGCCGAGAACCAGTATGGTGTCCCCGGGATTCAGCCCGAACACATCGCGGCATTTTTTCGGCAGGGTCATCTGACCCTTTTCGTTGAGCTTTGACAGCCCGAAGATATGTTTCTTTCCTTCAGTGTTTTCCGCAAATGAGTTCAGATTCCGGACAAGCATATCAATGGTGGTGCCGTACATATCCGCAAGAGCTATGCAGTTTTCGATATCCGGGACAGTTTCGCCGCGCTCCCATTTTGCGACTGCCTGCCGCGAAACTCCGAGACGTTCTGCGACCTCCTCCTGCGTAAGCCCGCTCTGCGTGCGGTATATCTTCAGGTTGTTGAATTCAATGCTCATGTTTTCACCTCGTATAGATTATAGCATATATTACTTTGTTATTCCACCAACCGATGATAACATCTATGTTATTTTCGGTTGCATATTCTGAAAATGTAAAGAGGAAACGGCTTTTTACCGTGCGGATAGTTCGAAAAAAGGAGGGATATCGTCCCTCCGGTTTTATTTTTCGTAAGCAAATATCGGGTATCCGTCAATATAAGGCTTCACGGTCTCCGGAAACTTTCGTGCGTGCTCGAACAGCATATCCGCAAAACCTGAGTTAACGAATTCTGAAACCTCTCCAACTGTCATTTTCAGCGAAGCCGGACAGACCGGTGAAAGAGTGACCACTCGGGAGCCGTTCAGCTCCATTACCCGGAATGGCCATATACGGCAGTCGAATGGGCGGTTCTCGCCAAGCATACAGCCGTGCTCGCCTGCGGCAGGGCACATTATAATATCGTCCCCGTGGAACTCCATACGGTAGACGGCACTATCCGTTCCGGGGATCTCTCTTGTCGCGCCGAACCTTTCAGCGCAGGAGCGCTCCATTTCGCCCGCCAGAAGCGGTATCTCCCATTTGTCGCTGTCAACGAAACCGCAGCACAGTCTGCATTCCGCGCACTGCGCCGGGGAAAGAAGCTTTTTCAGCATTAGTCCTCACCACCAATAAATAGCTGGCACCAGTAGGTATTGTATCCGTCGCTGTAACAGCCGATGCCTATGTATTCCGCGTCCGTGCTGAGTATATTTCCGCGGTGCCACGGGTCGTTCATCCAGCAATTGAGCACGGATTTCGCTGTTTTGTAATAGTATGCGAGGTTCTCAGCTCTGGTATTCCGCTTCAGCCCGTATTCGCTGAGTATCGTGTACCACTTTGTGCCGTCCGGACGGCAGTGCGAGTAGTTGTAGGAGTATTCCTTTGCGCGTATCTCGGCAGCTTCCGTAAGGTTATTCATCGTCTTTAGCGGGGAAAGCCCGTATTCCGCGCGGGTCTTGTTCACCAGCTCGAACAGATCCTGACAGAGCTTGTTGTCAAATTCATCAGTGGAGATGGTGTATTTTTCGGTTATCACCTTGCTTCGGGACTTGTCCGGAGAGAAAGCCGCGAATTTCAGCGTGGTGTTTTCCTTTATCGTGATTGCCTTTTTGTATTTCTTGGATTCCTTGGTGGGAGTGCTTCCGTCCAGTGTGTAGTATATCTCAGCGTCCTTATCGGTGCAGGCGAGCTTGACCTTGAAAGACTCCTTGTACTCGCCGCCTTCAACGGAAGCGCTCGGGGAAGCGGTGCGTATCTTGATGTTCGCCTTATCGGAGGCAATAAGGCTTTCGTCCGAGTAGGCCGCCATGCGCACGACCGTATTTTCGCTGACGATTATGGGAGTTCCGTTATACAGCTCGGAATCGGTCCCGGGCTTTGTTCCGTCGATTGTGTAGTAAATATCGCTGCTGCCGTCGTCGCGGACTATCGTTACAAGCTGCGTGGAATCATAAGTCCCGCTGTCGTGTGAAAGGGAAACCACGCTGGATTCCTTTGCTGAGGCTCCCGCCGCAGTAAATATGAATGCCGCGATAAAAGCTGCGGCAGTCGCTGATTTTTTTATCATGCCTGAGAATTACCGTCCTTTGCTATGCTGTATGATGATATTTTTAGTTAAGTTGCTGTTAG
>CALBGD010000400.1 GCA_937893735.1 uncultured Clostridia bacterium
TACTGCATCAATATCCTCGACACCCCCGGACATCAGGACTTCTCCGAGGACACCTACCGTACCCTTATGGCAGCGGACAGCGCCGTAATGGTCATCGACGCGGCAAAGGGCGTTGAGAACCAGACCCGCAAGCTGTTCAAGGTCTGCGTTATGAGAAATATCCCGATATTCACGTTCATCAACAAGATGGACCGCGAGGCGCGCGACCCGTTCGACCTGCTCGAAGAAATCGAAAAAGAACTCGGAATCAAGACCTACCCGGTCAACTGGCCTATCGGCTCCGGCAAGGAATTCAAGGGAGTTTACGAGCGCGAGAAGCGCCGCATCATCTCCTTTGAGGCGAACAACGGAACCCGCGAGGTAGCCGCTACCGAGGTCGATCTCTCCGACTCCTCCCTTGCCGACGTTATCGGCGAGCACAACTACGAGAAGCTCTCCGAGGACGTGGAGCTCCTTGACGGCGCAAGCGAGGAATTCAACATGGAGCTGGTAAATACTGGTAAGCTCTCCCCTGTGTTCTTTGGTTCGGCGCTGACTAATTTCGGCGTGGAGCCGTTCCTTGAGAACTTCCTCAAAATGACCCCCGCTCCCCTGCCGCGCAATACTCCCGATGGCATCGTTGACCCGTTCGACCCGGAATTCTCCGCGTTCATTTTCAAGATACAGGCGAACATGAGCAAGGCTCACCGCGACCGTATCGCATTCATGCGTATATGCAGCGGTAAATTCGATAAGGACATGGAAGTCCTCCACGTACAGAACAACAGGGTAATGCGCCTCTCACAGCCGCAGCAGCTCATGGCGAGCGACCGCGAGATAATCTCTGAGGCCTACGCCGGGGATATCATGGGCGTATTCGACCCGGGTGTGTTCTCCATCGGCGACACAGTATGCTCCCCGAAGAAGAAGGTAAAGTTCGAGGGTATCCCGACCTTTGCGCCGGAGCATTTCGCGCGTATCCGCCAGAAGGACACACTTAAGCGCAAGCAGTTCATTAAGGGAACCACCCAGATAGCACAGGAAGGTGCGATACAGATATTCTCCGAGCCGCAGAGCGGTTTTGAGGAAGTAATCGTAGGCGTTGTAGGCGTGCTCCAGTTTGAGGTTCTTGAATACCGCCTGAAAAACGAGTACAACGTTGACATTATCCGCGAGGGTCTGCCCTATGAGCATATCCGCTGGATAACCAGCCAGCAGCATCTTGACGGCGGATATGATGTCCTCAGCAAGCTGGTGCTTACCTCCGATACCAAGCTGATTCAGGACGTAAAGGGCAACTACCTGCTGATTTTCACAAGCGAGTGGAATATCAAGTGGGCTCTCGACAAGAATCCCGGTCTGGAACTGGCAGAGTTCAACAGGGATTGATTATATGCCTTATAAGGCGCATGGTTCAACAGCCATGCGCCTTTTTCTATGCCTTTTTCTCAGGATTTCCCGGCGCGGTGTGACATATTTTTTCCGACTGTGAATATATAATAGTTATAGAAACGTACAAGCGGGTGATTTACTTGATAATATATGCCGACGTCCTGCTGGCGGTGAATCTCTACATAAACTACTTTCTTCTCCGTGGGACTTCCCTGCTTCTGCGCCGGAGGCTCACACCGCTTAGGTGCCTCTGTGCCGCAGCAGTGGGAGCCGCATTTTCACTTGCGCTCATGCTTCCGGAGCTTCACCCGGCGCTCAGCGTCCTTATAAAGCTCGCATCGGGAGTTCTCGTGACACTGACCGCGTTTGGGGTTCAGAAGCGTATCGACTTTCTGCTGTCCGCGCTTTGCTTTCTGGCGGTCAGCTTTGCTTTTGCAGGTGGAATGGCGGCGCTGTGGAACTTCGCCGCTCCGCTGGGAATGTACTGCAACAACGGCTGTGTGTATTTCGATATCCCGATAGGCGCGGCTGCTGTAATAACAGCGATAATTTACGGAGGATTCCGGCTGGTGCGCTTCATCATTGAGCGCAGAAAGCCCGCCCTGCGGGAGGTCGTCACGATACGCGCGGGAGGAAAGGAAGCCTTGCTCGACGGTCTCGGGGACACCGGAAACTGCCTGCGGGACAGCTTTTCCGGAAAACCGGTGGTAATCGCTTCCGCAGAGAAGCTACGGAAATTACTGCCGCAGAACGTGCTCAGCTACCTTTCCGGGAAATCTGACGGGCTTGACGGAATACGGCTTGTGCCGTGCAGCACAGTGACCTCTGAAGGAGTTATTCCGGTTTTTCCGGCGGAGGTGCTCATCGGCGGCGCTCCCGTGGAGGTTCTGGTAGGAGTATCCCGCCAGAAGCTCCCGGGGGCGGACTGCATTTTTGACCCGGGGATCATTCCGCTGAAATACGACAGGCTGAATATTCAGCCCGAATTTATATACAAGCTCAGGAGGTAAAACCATGATACAATTTTTCAAGGCGCTTATTGAAGAGGGGCTGGGAGCCTTTCTGAAATACGCAAATCACGAAACCACCGGGGTCTACTACATAAACGGCTCGGAATCGCTCCCCGCGCCGCTCACCCGCGAAGAGGAGGAAGCTGCGTTCCGGCTGATGGAAACGGATTTTACCGCCGCGCGGGACACGCTTATTGTGCATAATCTGAGGCTGGTGGTATATATCGCAAAGAAGTTCGAGAACACCGGGATAGAGCTGGACGACCTTATCTCCATCGGGACGATAGGTCTGATAAAGGCGGTCAATACGTTCAGCGTTCACCGAAATATCAAGCTCGCAACCTACGCCTCCCGCTGTATCGAAAACGAGATACTGATGTACCTCCGAAAAACGAATCAGCGGCGCTGCGAAATATCCATCGACGAGCCGCTCAATGTTGACTGGGACGGCAATGAGCTGCTGCTCTCCGATGTTCTCGGCACGGACAGCGACTGCGTAAACGCACGTATTGAAGAAGAAACCGAGCGGAAAGCGCTGCACGAGGCGGTAGACCGGCTTTCCCCGCGGGAACGTCAGATAATGGAAATGCGCTTCGGACTGAACGGCTGCAAGGAAAAGACGCAGAAGGAGGTCGCGGACGAGATAGGCATTTCACAGAGCTATATCTCGCGGCTTGAAAAGAGGATCATAAAGCAGCTCCGCGAGGAACTGGAACGCGTTTGCAACTGAAAAAACGGAGGGTCCACGCCCTCCGTTTTTGTTTATCAGCCGGTCAACTGATTTCCGCGCTGCCTGCCGTATTCCCGCGGAGAAACCCCGGTCTGGGCAAGGAACGCCTTATAAAAATTTGAGTATGTGGAAAATCCGCAGCTCTCAGATGCCCTCTGCGGAGCCGCTCCGCTCTCCAGAAGTTCCTTGGCCAGATTTACCTTTTTCATCAGGATATACTGATGCACGGTCGTGCGCGTGTGCTCCCTGAAGCGATGGGAAAGGTAGTATTTTGACACAAAGAATCTTGCCGCAAGCTCGTCCAGCGACGGAGCCTCCGCCACATTTTCGTTGATATACGCTATCACCTGCCGCACAAGGCCGCCCGGCTCATCGCTGAATTTCTCGGTTCGGCTGAGCGCTCCCGCTATCTCGTCCAGTATCAGCGTAATGCACGCCCGCGCGGAGTATTCAGAGCCGGGCTCAGCCGAACAGAAGCATTCCCGCAGTCTGTCAAACAGCCACGTCACCCGCGTGAGCGAATCTCCCTTGAATTCAGCGCGGCGTGTATTTTTCTCCGTGGTGAGGGCATTTATCCGTGCGGAAAGGAGCTTTATTCCCTCGTTCTCCAGAAGCGGAGCGTACAGCCAGAGCACATACCTTTCATACGGCGCGTTGTTCTCTATCACCGGGCGGTGAAGCTTCCCCGGGGGAATTATCAGGACATCTCCTTTCGACAGGGCGTAGCTCTCGTTCTCGATGTAGTATTTCACGTTTCCATCTGCGAACAGGTATATCTCATAGAAATCATGGCTGTGGAACAATATCGGAGCCGTATAGCTGTCCTTGTTATGAGATATCTGAAAATCGTTCTTCATGTACTGATTATACAGCAATATTTGAAATATTTCAAGCCTGTTTACGCAATTTCTGATATTTTATTTTGTGGAGATATATGCTAAAATCAAAGTATCGAAAGGAGCTGTTCATCTATGGAATGGTACGAGAAGGAATATTTTGAGAAACTCTCCACTGCGGAGAACATGATATACGACAGATTCAGGGAAAAGGAATCCCTTAACGGAAAGTGGCACTACGCCGTTGACCAGTACGACACCTGCATTCGCCAGAAGTGGAATGAAGAGAACTACTACGACGAGGGCGGCAATTCCCTGCCGGTGGATTTTTCGTTTGACGAGTGGGAGACAATGGAGCTCCCATGCAGCTGGAACACCATTGACAGAATGTTCAAGCTGTATGACGGAAGCATGATATTCACCCGGAAATTCCTGTACGCCGCGCAGAATCCCGGCGAGCGAGTGATACTCAGGATAGGTGCTGCTAATTACCTCTGCCGTGTGTTCATCAACAAAAAGTATGTAGGAATGCACCGCGGCGGCTCCACGCCCTGTTATTTCGACATCACCGATTTTCTGGAGCATGAAAACCGCATTATGATTCAGGCGGACAGCACCCGCAGAAATGATCAGGTGCCGCCCTCCAACACTGACTGGTTCAACTACGGCGGGATCTACCGCGATATAGAACTTATACGCGTCCCGGAACTGCACATAAAGGATTTCCGCATAGCGCTGAAGCCTGACGGCTGCTTCAACAAAATAACCGCTTCGCTCAGAATGTCAAAGCCGATAAATACTTCCGCCGTGCTGACGATAAAGGAGCTCGGCATAACACAGGAAATAAAGGTGACAGACGGCGTCGGCGAGACAGTATTCAGCGCTTCCCCGGAGCTGTGGTCGCCGGAATCACCGAAGCTTTATGACGTGGAGCTGTCCTGCGCAAACGACTCTGTACGCGACATGGTGGGATTCCGCGAGATACGCGTAAAGGGCATGGATATCGTGCTCAATGGTAAACCGCTGTTCCTGCGCGGGATAAGCTGCCACGAGGACAGCGTAACGCATGGAAAGGCGCTCACCGATGAGGAGCGCCTCGAAAATATCCGCGCAGCAAAGGAACTCGGCTGCAACTTCATGCGCGTGGCACACTACCCGCACAGCGAGAGAATGGCTCAGCTAGCTGATGAACTTGGGCTGCTGCTCTGGGAAGAGATACCGGTATACTGGGAGGTACACTTCTGGAGCGAGGACACATACAGCGACGCTGAAAACCAGCTTACGGAGCTCATAAAGCGGGATTATAACCGCGCCAGCGTGATAATCTGGTCAGTGGGCAACGAAAACTGCGACACTGACGACCGTCTGAAATTCATGGGAGGACTTGCACAGCACGCCCGGGAGCTCGACCCGACAAGAATGGTATCTGCAGCCTGCCTCGTGAACTACAAGAAGAACGCGATAGAGGACCGTCTGGAACAGTACCTCGACATAATCGGGTTGAATGAATACTGCGGCTGGTACACCGCAGAATGGCGTATGCTCCCCGAGCTGTTCGAAAACAGCGACCCGAAGAAGCCGGTTATCATCACCGAATTCGGTGCGGACGCCCTCTCCGGCCACCGCGGAACCATCACCGACAAGGGCACCGAGGATTGTCAGGCGTTCGTGTATAAAAAGCAGATCGAAAATATTCGCAAAATCCCGTATATCAAGGGCATGACCCCGTGGATACTCCATGATTTCCGGTGCCCGCGCCGCACGTCCTCAATACAGAATTACTACAACACCAAGGGACTTCTTTCCGCAGACAAGAAGCACAGGAAACTTGCATTCTATGTGCTCAGGGATTTCTACCTTGAACTTGCCGGAAAGGCTGACGACTAATATAATTAAAGCCGCTTATCCACGAGGAAAGCGGCTTTTATTTTATGGGATCAGCCAGTACAGCAGCATATCGACTGCAACCGCCGAAAGTACACAAACGATTATCGGTTTCCTGAACCACGCAAGTACCCCGGCGGCTAGCGCTCCGGCGATGCCTATGTAGAGCCTGCTTTCATCAACGATGAATACTCCCGGGAAAATCAGCGCAGACATTGCCGTGTACGGTATCAGCTTGAGGAACTTCTCAAATTTCGGGCTGAATTTCAGCTTGCCTATCAGCACTGCGGGAAGCGCCCTCGGAATATAAGTCACAAGCGTCATGCCAAGTATCAGAAACAGTATCTCACTTCTCATCGCCGTCCTCCTTCTCCGCAGAGGGCTCGTCGTCCTTCAGGTCAACGAAGAACACGCCTATCCCAGCGCACACTAGCGTTGAGATTATCAGCGCCCAGCTTCCATCTATGAACTGCGACAGGACCGTGTTCATTGCGGCTGTAACAATAACCAGCACCAACAGACGTGCATTTCCGCGCAGACCCGGCAGCAGAAGCCCGATAAACATGGCGTACAGCGAAACTCCGAGGCTTGCAGTCACCAGCGGCGGCAGCAGGTCGGAAGCAAGCGCTCCGATAAGGGAGCCTATATTCCACGAAGAATACGTTACCAGCGCTA
Organism: uncultured Clostridia bacterium; assembly: GCA_937893735.1. GTDB lineage: Bacteria > Bacillota > Clostridia > Oscillospirales > Ruminococcaceae > CAG-115. Next base: position 6,507 of record CALBGD010000400.1, read on the forward strand.
TACCAAGCAGATACGGAAACGTGGCCTGCTTCTGCGGAGTTGTAGTGAACAGCGCGAATGCTTCGTCCGTTATTCCGAATGCCGCAAGAAGCCGTGGCGCCGTGCGGACATTTTTCAGCTTGTTGTTGACGCAGGTGCTCATTATTATATGCCGGAGATTCAGGATAAACGTGGTAATGATTATAGTGATTATCGCGGCACCCTGAGCATACATTCCGACTGCCATCATCTCAGCAGCTCCGGCGTAGACCAGCAGCGACATTCCGCAGGTCTCCAGCACCGTGAATCCAGCCTGCCGCGCCATTATCGCGTAGGCTATGCCCACCGGGATATATCCCAGTACGACCGGAAGCCCCGCTCTCATTCCATAAAGGAACTGTTTTCCTTTGCTTTCCACTTTTATTCCCTCTTCCGACAAAATTGCTGATTAATTATAGCACTTTTTTCATCGTGTGTCAAGCAGCACAAGATTTAAGCTAATTCTGCCGTTTTGTAATTTTAAAGGGCAGATTATGGTAAAAGCGGGTTATCTTTTTGTGCATTTCCTACAAACAATGTTCAAAAAAAAGGCACGCAGAGACCAATACCTATAAAAATTATATGAATTATAAAAAACCTATTGACAAACAAGGTTTTTGCTGTTATAATACAGAACATAAAAGCCTATATGAATGATAGGCAAATGAAAGGGGCCGGAAAAATGAGTGCGATATTCACAAAACTGCTTCGCAGAAATTTCCGATTCGGGCGAATGCTCCGGCTTTCGGGCAAGGAATAACGCGTATCAACACCGCGGTGTTCCGTTGACCGAAAGCACAGAATACCATATAAACGAGGTGCAGAAATGATACGTCTTGAGCATATAACCAAGACCTACGTCAACGCCGGGAAGAAATTCAACGCGGCAGACGACGTAAGTCTTGAGATCGGCAAGGGCGAGATA
>CALBGD010000401.1 GCA_937893735.1 uncultured Clostridia bacterium
CAGATCTCCCAGTACGCTGAGAACGTGTTCTTCGGCAAGCCCTGCGGTCTGATGGATCAGATGGCTTCCTCCGTGGGCGGCTTCATCGCCATAGATTTCAAGGACACCGAAAGCCCGATAATCGAGAGCGTTCCCGCTGATTTTGAGAAGTTCGGTCACGCACTGTGCATAGTTGACGCCAAGGGCGACCACGCAGACCTCACGGACGAGTACGCGGCTATCCCGAACGAGATGAAGAGCGTTGCTGGCTACTTCACCTGCGAAACCCTCCGTCAGCTCTCCAAGGACGACATCATGCTGAATATCCGCGTGCTGCACGAAAAATTCGGCGACAGAGCCGTGCTCCGCTCCATTCACTTCTTTGACGAGAACGAGCGCGTTGACAAGCTGGTTCATGCGCTCAAGGCAGGCAATTTCGATGACTTCCTCTCCAACGTAAAGGAATCCGGCGACAGCTCGTTCAAGTACCTCCAGAACATCTACTCGAACTCCGATGTCAAGCACCAGTGCCTCTCCATCGCGCTGAACGTTGCGGAGTATTCCCTGCACCGCAAGGGCGCGTGCCGTGTTCACGGCGGCGGATTCGCAGGAACTATTCAGGCGTTCGTTCCGCTGGAAATGCTTCAGCAGTTCAAGATGAACATTGAGCGCACATTCGGAAACGGCTCCTGCCACGTCCTCAGCGTAAGACCCATCGGCGGCACCGAGGTTTCCATCGAGGAATAATTAAAAGGGCGGAGCCCTGCGGTTCCGCCCTATATGGTATTACTTGATCTCGTACTCTGTCATCTGCTTCACCAGAAGCTGGTCCACCAGCGCGTCAACGAGTATACCGGTCTCGGTGTACTCCTCGCTGAATACCTTTCCGTTCTCGCGGAGCTTCGCGGTCAGCCCCGCCTTGTCGTACGGCAGGACGAGCTTCATGCGCTTCGCGGTCTCCGGGAGGTTAGCGGCGATAACGTGCAGCAGGCGGTCTATCCCCTGATTCTTCTTCGCGCTTATCTTCACGGTGGAGTCGTCCTCCGGGATAGTCTCCGTGAGCAGGTCGCACTTGTTGAGCACCGTCACCACAGGGATCTCAGCCGCGCCAAGGTCTGCAAGGGTCTTGAGCGTTACCTCAGCCTTTTCGGCGGCCTCCGGGTCGGAAGCGTCACAGACGTGGATTATGATGTCCGCGCTTGCGGCTTCCTCCAGCGTGGATTTGAACGCTTCCACCAGATGGTGAGGGAGTCTGCGGATAAGCCCTACGGTGTCCACCAGGAGCAGGCTTCGCCCGTCCGGGAGCTCGATGGCTCTTGCAGTCGGGTCGAGGGTGGCGAACAGCTTATCCTCCGCGAGAACTCCCGCGCCGGTCAGCAGGTTCAGCAGCGTGGATTTACCCGCGTTGGTGTAGCCGACTATCGCGCCCACCTGCACGCTGTCCTTGCGGCGGCGCTCCCGGGTGTAGCCGCGGCGCTCCTCCAGCTCCTTAAGCTCAGCGGAGAGCTTGTCGATACGCCTGCGGATATGTCGGCGGTCGGTTTCAAGCTGGGTCTCACCGGGGCCCCTGGTGCCTATTCCGCCGCCGAGCCTTGACAGCGAAGCGCCTATTCCCATGAGCCTTGGCAGGCGGTATTTGAGCTGTGCAAGCTCAACTTGCAGCTTACCCTCGCGGGATACAGCGCGCCCGGCAAATATATCGAGAATCAGCATCGTGCGGTCGATCACGCGCACGTCCGTTTCGTCCTCGACATTGCGTATCTGGGAGGCTGTCAGCTCGCAGTCGAATATCAGCAGCTCCGCGCCGAGGGAGCCGCATAGCTCCTTTACCTCGGCGAGTTTTCCCTCTCCGATGACGGTGGCGGCTTCGTAGGCTTCTCGCTTCTGGATCACTCGCGCGAGCTCCTCGGCTCCGGCGGTCTGCGCCAGCTCCGAAAGCTCGTCCATGGAGCTTTCCGCGTCGTATTCTCCGGTGTCAGCACCGATGAGTATTGCCCGTGTGAGGTGCTTTTCCTCAGCGGTGGGCGTGAGTTCTTTTCTTTCCATAATTACTCCTTCTCATGTTACTCCGGTAACGGCGGAGTAAGGTTCCTGTCACCGCGTGAGTGCGGGACATAAGTAATTACACACATATCGTAATTATAACAGCAAACCCTTAATATGTCAAGAGAAATTTTCCGGCGAATTACGCCGCCGGTATTTTTTCAACAATCAACAACAAAACACCGGGCGAAAGTCCGTTAAAGAAAGGCTGATAACTTTGAAATTCCAAAGGTATGACGTGATCATTGTCGGAACAGGTATTTCCGGTATCTACACCGCGCTGAATCTCTCGCCGGAGCTGAAGATACTCATGCTCAGCAAGCGTGAACTCACGCTGTGCAACTCCGCGCTGGCTCAGGGCGGCGTTGCGGCGGTAATGGACAAGGAAAACGACAGCTATGAGCTCCACATAAAGGATACGCTCATCGCGGGTCACTACAAGAACAACCTCGACAACGTGAAGATACTCGTTGAGCAGGGTCCGACTGACGTAATGCGCCTTAAGGACAAATACGGCGTTGAGTTCGACATGAAGCAGGACGGCAGTATCGAGCTCACCCGCGAGGGCGGACACTCCCGCCGCCGTATCGCCCACCACAAGGACACCACCGGATTTGAGATCGAGACCAACCTCATAAAGCAGGT
>CALBGD010000402.1 GCA_937893735.1 uncultured Clostridia bacterium
CACAGCGCCCAGCCTATCAGCGATATCCACGTCTTTCCGGAACGGACGGAGCCCTTGCTGACGCGCTTCAGCAGCATGGAGAGGTTCGCCTCGTCCGCTGTCCGGAATACAACGTCCTGAATGCTGCTGTTCCAGACCTCGAACCGCTTCATTCCCTTGTAGCGGCACTCCTTGTCCTCGACCGCCGATATCGCTTACAAGGAACTCAGAACCGTTGTCGAAGTAGACCGCTTTCGGAACTCCGCACCTCAGTATTCCGTGCCGGAGCGCCAGCAGCGTACTGTCGCCGGAGGGCGCATATGTGAGGTTCCAGCCGGTCATTACTCCGGATTTCGCGTCAAGAAACGCTGTGAGGTACAGGCGGCGAACCTTGCCGTCCTTTCCTGCGGTGAAGAAATCAAAGGTGTGGTTATCCGCTATCCACACGTCGTTCGCGTGGAGGTCGTCGTAAAGCCGCTCGACATACGGCAGGCACTTGTCCGAGAATGCCTTGTCGCCGTTGCGGAAGTACATTCGCACCGCGTAAGGGATATCTTCCGCGCGGCGGCGGAATGTGCGCTCCGAGGGCATATCCGGAAGGCTTTCCGGGTAGTGCTCCTGCACCCAGTCCCGGGTAAATTTGTAGCAGCTCGTTATTGGCAGACACTGCTGGTCGAGGTAGAACCGGCTGAACGCGTTAAGCATGAACTCCGGAACAACGGTCGTTCCCTTGTTGCTGCCGCCTCTCTTGTCGATAAGCCCGGAGATATCTGAGTTCCGGTAGGCTTTGAGCCGGCGGTAGAGAATATCCGTGCTTATCTCCAAATCAGGATATTTCAGCCGCACCGCTTGGACGAACATCTCGTCAATTTCGCCCTTGCTGTACTGCGAGTAACTATCCCGGATAGTAAGCCAGTCTTTGATCATTCCCGTCCAGAGGTAAAGCTCGCTGCGCTGCTTGTCTGTAAGGTCGTCCAGCGTAAGGCGTGCGTTTTTAGCCTTTAAAGGTGCTTTAACCGCCTTTTTAACCGGCTCTAAGCCAAGCGAGCGGCGCTGCTGATTCTCCCACTTCATCTGAAGCTCCTGCGGAAGCGCTGTCAGGGGTATCATGTATTCAGTACGGTTGTTGGCGGCTGTATCTTTGACTTCCGCTGTAATTTTCCCATCCTTAACGCACTTCTGTACATACTGTAAACTACAACCTTTAAGCTGAGCTGTCAAAAGGCAGTTTGTTATGTAATAGGTATTTAACCACTATGTCGTGCTGCTGTTCAGCAAATAGCTGCTCTTGCTCGGTTAACGGAGAAAAAACGGTCTTTGCTCCGCGCTTCCCTTGAGGAATCCGGGAAATATCAATCTCAGTTTTCTGCGCGATTACTTCTCTTGACTGCGGAGAAGGTATGCTCCTTCCATTTTCGTAGTCAACAACTGAGTTATAAGATATCGGTGCTACACTGGAGAGTATCGGCGATAGCAACGAGCTTCTCCACGGTAGGCACCTTTACTC
>CALBGD010000403.1 GCA_937893735.1 uncultured Clostridia bacterium
ATATACGCAGCCAATTTATCATTTATTTAACAGTTACTGACATCGCTTTTCAAGTAATTCCCGCATACCGGACATTTGAATTCTGATAAGCTTTCCGCTCCATATCTATACTTTTCCGCATCCGCACCGCAAATCGGACAAATACATTTTTCCCATCCCATTAAAAGATCCCCTTTGATATACTAAGCCAACAATTATTCTATCTATAATTATACCATAGGAAGACCTATTTGTCAATATATTTTTTATATTTTGCACATTTGTGTCGAAAAAAAGTTTTTCCAAACATAATCGGCTGCCACTCCTGACAGCCGATTAAATATATACACCTTACAGAATCTCATCCTCCATAATCCCTTCAATAATCTTCCCCACATTACTGGTAATCTTACCGTGGCAATCATGAATATTCTGATTCAGCTTTTTCTCCTGTTCGATAGCGATTCTGATATTTGCCGCCAGCTTACCAATCTCTGAATTCTTTTTAGAATTTATACCTGTTCTCTTAAGAAGCAGCGAGTATATAAACCTTTGGTTTCCAACCTTCTCGTTACGAATAATCTCCTCAGAATGCGGCAGAATGTCCGTCTCATAAGCTCCTTCAAAATGAAGCAGGAGAAAAAGCTCGAATCCGGGATTCGTTACGGCGAGAATATTATGTTCCTCCCCAAGTTCGACGACCTCATCGTAATTCGTTACTTTCTCCTCGAAAATATCTGCGTCAAAAACGACAATCATTCTGTCACGTTCAGAATCAAATGCTACATCAGGGAGTTTTTTCTGCTCATCTGCGAACTCAATCAATTTCTTTGGATATGAAATGTCCGCGTCATCTCCTGTTTTCTCAAGCAGGCGGATGTCGATCATAGAATGGATTCCAAGCTCCTGTCTGAGGTCAATGAGCTTCTGGAAATACCACGTCTCTGTATTCTTTCCCTCACAGATGAAAAAGTACTTTCTGTACGGCTCAATCTCAGGCTCGTTATCCGCGGCTCTGGAATTCCAGTTCGTATATACATGGATAGGAGGCATTGTCATTCCTCCTCTTCGTACGTGAAGGATTTGAATACCGGAATCGCGCCGTACCGTCCTTCAAGATATGCTTTGCTAAGCACCTTATCGTAACGTTCCTTGAATCTGTCAAGAGAATAGACCCTGCTCCGGTTATCAGTGTCGCGTTCGATAAACCAGATCTCATCGCGTCTGAACAACGCCTGATCCATTATTGTAGATTCATGTGTTGTAATGATAAGCTGCATATGTCTGTCTTTATGAACCTCATTGAATAATTTCAGGAACTGCTGCGTCAGCTTTGGATGCAGACTGCGTTCAAGCTCATCGACGACGAACACAACATCATCCGAATCAATGAGCAGCATATCAAGCAGGTCAAACAGACGACGAGTACCGTCGGATTCATCCTCGAAATCAAATTCAAAGAACGACTTACCATGATTCATCCGTATTGTGGTTATTTTAGGCTCGGAATCCGCGCTGCCTTCTATGTTGAAGAAGCTTGTATTCGAACGCATAGTCATACGGTAATGCCTTTTGGATGGGTTATTCATTGCCTTGGAAACACGATCCATAACCCTATCATATATTTCAGGGTTCAGCTTGCTTTTCAGTTCTTCGGCTGAGATCTCTTCAATGTTTACACGTGTGATTCCGGTATCGAATGTCTCTATCATCCGGTTGACTTTTTCAAGAGAGTCATTGTCATAATAATATTCAAAGTCGGTCACTGGCGCGTCAGGCGACAATATTACGATATTGTTTGTCAGCCAATCATAAACCTTCTTGAACACATAGAGTTCCGAGCTTTCGTCATACTTCTTGTTCCTATTCATTTCGGTCAGGAAAAGCGTATTTGATGATCCGCCGAAGTCCTCAATGTATGTTGACATTCTCTGTTTCTCGGATTCTGAGAGTTTCAGCACATCATCAACAGTCATCTTTTCATTTCCATTCCGCTCAAAAATCCGTTTAGCAGAGCCGTTCTGGTGCAGCTCATATAACCACTCGCCGCATATCATCCTCTTACTGAGAATCACCGAAAAGCCATATGCGTAAAATGAATCTCCAACCGAAAATTGCAGTTCAAAGGAGCTTTCCCGCTGCTCGTTTTCTTTCTTGTTCTTGCAGAAAAGCTGCATACAGTTCATCGGAAGACCATACTTCAGCGTCAGCTTTATAAAACGGAACGATTCAATAAGATTCGATTTACCCGAAGCGTTCGCGCCATATATGACAGCATTCTTCAGGATACTGGTTTCCTTGATCTTCACGCGATGATTTGCCGTATTGTTATCGCGGATTTTGCTTGAAGTTATCATAGTCAGCTCTGTCAGAGCGTCAAATGATTTGAAATTCTCTATACTAATCTTAATCAGCATTTTGGTTTCTCCAAATATGTTCTTTTAGCTTTATTATATCATATTATTGCCGGATTGTCAATATGCAATTCGATTATTTGGAGATTTTTTCTCTAAATATACTCGACATTTTTATTTTTCGCTGGTTTCTTCCCCGTTAAAATACTATATTCGGCTCACCATTGTATGTTATTTAGTTTGACTTTCTCATTATCTAGTTTTAACTTAGCTTGCAAAAACCTTGCTCAAAGCAATGAATTCATATTGCGCGCCGATGTTGTCCAACTTCTCCATGTTAATGAAAACAGAGCTTACTGGCTACTTAGAAAGCTGGTAAACGATGGCGTAATCGTCCCTGTGAATCGTGGACATTATGCCAAATATCAGCTAAACCGTGGCTAACGCTGAATTAATGTTATTCTAACGCTGATTTTAATATTAAATCAGCGTTAGATCAGCGTTAAAAAAACAACTAAACAGTGACTTATGCTCTGTATTAATTTATAAACATCACTACATACATAATCCGGTATGGACTCCACCTCCATACCGGATCATTATTTTATACCGTCATCATATTCTCCCCGCCCCACTCACTGACAAACTGCAGATAGGTCATATTCATCGTAACCTTAATCCTGTACCCCTTCCCGACCTCAACTCTGCTGAATAGCTGGCAGGCAATCATCTTCTTCGTCTCAAGCGAAGCGTCCTCAAACTCCTACGCCCAGCTCCTGAACTGCCGGTATGCCGGCATAACACTGTCAGCAAGGAGCTTTTTTTGATCATCCTCAGCCTTCAGCTTTTCGAGCGTTTCCTCATCCTCAGTGATTCTCGATTTGAGCTTATCAAGCGCAATAGAAAGGTCTTCGCTCGAATAAATACTCTCACCAGTGAGAGATTTCGAAATCTCGCCGCGAAGAACCTCAAGCTGCTTTCTGTTCTTCTGAAGATCG
>CALBGD010000404.1 GCA_937893735.1 uncultured Clostridia bacterium
AAGGATAGTGTCCGGCGGCAGGAGCTACATTCTCGCGGAAACGCAGGATCTGGACGGCTCCGCGCTGGTCATCAGGAACCGCCTTTACCGCGAGGACGGAGCCTCCGCAGATATGCAGGAGATACTCCCGGGGCTTCAGGAGCAGAGCAGGATAGAGGGCATAAGCGCGCCGCTGTTCGTGTATCTCAGCGCGGGGGGCTCCCGCAGGAGCGTTCTCTCCGGGGAATGCCCGCTTCTCGGACGCTCGGTATTCGCCGGCGCTGAGGATACGCTAAAGGGCATTGATACGGTGTTCGACAGCCTTACAAGGGAGTTCGTCCTCGGCAGAAAGAGGATAATCGTTCCGGCGTATGCGATACGCGGCGAGTGGGACAGCAACGGTAATAAGAAGCAGTACTTCGATGTGAACGACGAGGTATTTCAGGCGATGTCCACCTCTGACGCGGAGGAGCTGAAAATCACCGACAACACCGGCGAGCTCCGCGTTGATGAGCACGTTCAGGCGCTGGGTGAGCTTCTCGGTCTGCTGTGTATGCAGGCGGGGCTTTCTGAGGGAGCGCTCACATTCAAGGACGGCACGATACGCACGGCGGCTGAGGTTGTCAGCAGAAACAGCCGGACCTACCGCACGCAGGCATACTACCGTCAGATGATAGGAGAAGCTCTCGGCAGAATGGCGCAGAACATCTGTATTCTGGGCAAGATGGCGGGGGAGCTTCCGGACAATGCGGGCGAGAATGCCTCCGCGGTGTTCGCCGACGGAGCCGCCGAGGACGACGGCACAAGGACAGACAAGGCTGTGAAGCTGTACAGCGCGGGAGTTATATCAAGGGCGCGTGCGCTTTCGCAGATATACGGAATTTCGCTTGAGGAAGCTCAGGCGATGGAAAGGACGGATTTCAATGGAGAATGAGAACATTCTGGGGGAACAGAACGCGGAGATTCCGGCGGAGGAGATTAAGGAGGAGCAGTTTCAGGAGCCGCAGGCAGAACAGCCGGACGAGCTTCTGGAGCTCCGCTGCGAGGTCACTGAGCTTAAGCTCAGGTTGGCTCTGCTGGCTGGCGGAGCCGCTCCGGAAAAGCTTGACGAGGGCGTGAAGCTGGCGGCGGGTATCATGGCTGCTCAGGGTGAGGACGCGGAGAGCGCCGCAGGAGAAGTCCTGCTGGAATACCCGCATATCAAGCTGGCAAGGCGCACAGTTCCGCAGTTTTCTGCGGAATGCAGCGGAAAGGGCGACGGATTTGCGGCGATACGCAATATCTTCGCCAAGAGATGATCAAGACTGAAAATCAAGCCAAGCGCACGCGGAAAGCTCCGGGCTTACCGGGATAATCAGCCGCAGGTGCGCGGCAAAACAACGCGGCATAGTGTCGAGGGTGGGACGGAGGGTTTACATATATTTTCACAAGCCGGTATGCGCGGCGGTCAGGCGGCACGGACAGCGGCGGTTCAGCCGAAAATGGAACGGTGCGGCAGCGGACGCGGCTAATCGCAGAGGGCGGACACAATTTTTTTACAGGAGGAAATTAAAATGGCTAATACAATTGAATATGCAAAGGTGTTCCAGAAGGAACTGGACAAGCAGGTGCTGGAGGGTTCCACCTCCGGCTGGATGGAGGAGAACGCCTCTCAGGTGATCTACAACGGCGGCAGTGAGATAAAGCTCCCGAAGATGTCGCTCCAGGGGCTGGGCACTTACGACAGGGATTCCGGCTATGTGAGCGGCGCAGTCACCTACGCCTACGAGACATTCACGCTTTCTCAGGACAGAGGCAGACGCTTCCGCATTGACGCGCTTGACGTTGACGAGAGCGGATTTGGTCTGGCGGCGGCAAATGTCGCGGCTGAGTTCCAGCGCACTCAAGTTATCCCTGAGATCGACGCATATCGTTACTCCAAGCTGGCAGCTGCGGCCGGTATCCGCGAGACCTATACTCCGGACAAGTCCACCGTTATGTCCTCACTGCTTAATCAGCTCGGCAAGGTGCGCGACATCACCGGCGATGAGGGCGACGTTGTTATCGTTATGAGCCGTCCGGTTTACGACAAGCTCATGCTTTCCGGCGAGATCTCCTACGCGGTGGAGAATTCCAGCTTCAAGCAGGGCGAGCTGGAATTCGGCGTGAAGTCAATCAACGGAGTTCCTGTCATTCCGGTGCCCTCCGCCAGAATGAAGTCTGCTTATACGTTTAAGGCTGACGGTGACGGAGGATTTGCCGCTGCGACTGGGGCTAAGGATATTAATTGGGTCATCTGCCCCAAGACAGCCCCCATAGCGATCTCCAAGACCGACAATGTGAAGATCATCACCCCGGAAGCAAACCAGTTTGCGGACGCGTGGGATATCGATTACCGCAAGTACCACGACCTGTTCATTCCGGACAACAAGAAGGCGGTTATCGCGGTATCGCTGGGCGCTTAAGGATTCGGGCAGTACCTGAACGGATATTATGATAGGCGGCGGCTCAGCTGCCGCCTATCTACAATATGAAAGGAGAACGAGAATGCTTCTTATTACAGTCGATGAATACAAAGACATGGGATTCCCGGTAGTCAAGGAGGAAAATATCCCGAGCTGCATCATGCGGAGCTGCTACATCATCAACGGACTTACCGACGGCAGAGCCGAGCAGGCAGTCCAGTCCGGCGGGAAGCCCTCCGAGCTTGTGAAGCAGGCGGCTGGATTCCAGACCTACCAGCTTCTCAGGGAGATGGAGGATATCGAGAATATCAGGGCTTCCAGCTCCGGAAGCGAGAAGGTTTCTATCGGTGACTATTCATACAGCACACAGTCCAGCGAGAGCAATTCTTCCGAGGTGTACCGCAGCGATTCCGATACGGCGGGAATCA
>CALBGD010000405.1 GCA_937893735.1 uncultured Clostridia bacterium
GGTTGATGCTAACGACGGTGTTTATACCGTCCGTCCGATGGAGTGGAAAGAGTATCCCGCGGACGGCTCCGAAATGCCTTCCGGTGTGGTGATTACCACCGCAGAAGACCCCGCTGGCACGAATGGTTCCCTTACCACTGTTACTCTGAAGGATCAGGACGCTTATCTTTACTTTACGCAGATTTTTGACCATGCACAGGCGTATGAGACCCGTAAGGAACTTCTGACCGCCGACTATAGTCAAAAATACCCTTATGAAGATCACGGCGCCGATTATAACATCTGGTACACAGGTTATATTTACAAGCTCACCGTGAAGCTGGACTGCGATATTGATTTGGGAAAGGAAACTGTCAATCCGTTCATGTTCGCTGATATTGGCAATACTTACATTACTTTCGACGGAAACAGTCACACCATCTCGAATGCCAATTTAGCTTCTTCTACCGGTAATGTTGGATTCTTCGGACATGGCGTTTCCGTGAAGAACCTGACACTGGATAATATTCATGTGACGGCGACCGGCAATCCGAGCAATCAGTGTGCAGGCATTGTGTCGAGCGATGCGACTGCGGATATTACTGGCGTCACTGTTCGCAATTCCTCCGTCACCGGCGGCAAGTACACCGGCGCTATCGTCGGCTATAACTATGGCAGCGTGACCAACTGCACGGTCGAGAACTGCACCGTGTCCGGTCAGTATAAGGTCGGCGGTATTATCGGCTACATCTGCAACAGCAACGATAACCATACTTCTGTTACCGGCAATAAGCTGACCGGTGTGACGGTCAAGGCAGAGAATGTACTCACGGGCAAGACCGCTGTCATCGGCAAGATCGTCGGCAACTGGAACGCGACTACCGGCGAGTGCAGCAACAACGTATTCTCCGGTACGACTGACGCGACCGGCGACATCGGTGAAATCGAGTCCCGCTGCACGAACGTCATCGTCAACGGCAAGCTGCTTCCCGGTTCGAACCTGAGCGCTGCGATCGAGAGTGCGGAAGCAGGCGGCGAGATCGTTCTCGCTTCCAGCGGAAATGCATATACGCTTCCCAATATTTCCAAGAGCATGACCATTTCCGGCGAAGTGGATGAGAACGGCGATAAGACGGTTACGCTGGAAGCAAATAAGGCAAGCATTACTTCTGAAAACGTGACGATCAAGAATGTGACGATCAAGGGTTCTGGTTCTGAGAAAAATGACGGTACATTAAACATCAGCGGCAGCAACACCACGCTGGAGAACGTAGAGTATCAGGGCGATGGCAATATTGCTATTACCGTTTCTACGGGCGCTCAGAATACTGGTACGGTATTCAAAAACACCAAAATCACAAACGCTTTCCGCGGCATTCAGTTCTGGAGCCTTTCCGGAGATAGCTGCATTGAAGAATGTGTGCTGGACGTGGCGGGCTATACGTTCAACATTGATGCCGCGATGCCTAATTCCACGCTGACCATCAAGGACTCCACGCTCAACGGCTGGACGTCCTATACGAGCGGTATTGAACTCGTCTCCTTTGAGAATTGCAAGCTCGGACTGAATGAATATGAGTATCTGCGTCCCTACTCGGAGACCCAGATCACCAACTGCGAGTTCACTTCGGAGGGCTATAAGCTCAATGCGGGCGGCAGCGGTGCATATACCATCACGCTGACGAACTGCACGAAGAACGGTGTTGCAATCACAGCAGAGAACGTGGTCGATCTGTTGCTTGACAAGGAAGATTGGAACAGCAACGTGACTCTGGTCGTGAACGGGACGACAGTCACTGTTTCGTAAAACTTTTCTGATTGGGGAACAAGCGCCGGGGCGAATGCCCGGGCGCTTGCACTTTTCTGTGAAAAAACTGAAAAATCTGCGCGGCGGCTGCATCCGCGCGTGCAACAAAGCGGCTCCGGGAGGGTACAGGTGTACCGTGTCCGGAGCCGCTGTCATCGGCATGGGATCAGATCCTCGCCGCGCCGCTCCTGCGCGCGGCTTCGTGGACGGAATTGATGCGGGCGGGATCCGTCGAGGCGACGATCACGCCGTTCTCGTCCACGATATTGATGCCTCTGCCGATCGCCCGCCCGTTTTCCTCAACGATTTTCCGGGCGTTTTCCTGTGGCAGGAGCATGCGCTTCCCTCCCTTTTTGCATGTGTGAAGCACAAGAATATTGCAGAAAATTTGTTTCACAACCAATTTTTTGCCTGCTATAATACAAAGCATCAGAAAAACTGTCAACCCCAAATGAACGATCAGGAGGAAATTGATATGAAAATCGTAGTTCTGGACGGCTATACGGAAAATCCGGGCGATCTGAGCTGGGGCGAGCTGGAAAAGCTCGGCGAGGTAACGGTCTATGACCGCACGAGCTACAGCGAGTCTCCCGTTATTGCCGAGCATATCGGCGATGCGGAGATCGTGGTGACGAATAAAACGCCCATCTCCCGCGCGACGCTGGAGCAGTGCCCGAATGTGAAGCTGATCGCCGTTCTGGCGACGGGCTACAATGTGGTGGACTGCGCGTGCGCGAAGGAAAAGGGCATTCCTGTAGTCAACGTGCCGACCTACGGCACGGCGTCGGTCAGCCAGTATTCCATCGCGCTGCTGCTGGAGATCTG
>CALBGD010000406.1 GCA_937893735.1 uncultured Clostridia bacterium
CTACGGGCTCCCGGTGCTTTCCGGCGGACGTTACGACACGCTGCTCGGCGGCTTCGGCAGGAATGCGGCGGCGGTAGGCTTCGCAGTAAATGTTGAGGCGGCGGCGAAGGTGTTTCTGAAAAATACCGCGGCTCCGCTCACAAAGCCGGCTGATGTTCTGGTATTCAGTGAACCGGGCTGTGAGATCTCCGCACTGAACCATTGCCGCGAGCTGATAGATACCGGGCTGACCGTGTTCAACTCACTGTTCTCAACAGTTGAGGAAGCCGAGAATTACGCAAAGCAGCACGGAATAAAGCGGATAGATATAGTCGGCAGGAATTCCGCTGTTACCGTAAAGGAGGTCTGAGCATGAAGAATAAGACCATCAGAATCGCGCTCACCAAAGGCAGGCTGGAGCAGAAAACCGTTGACCTGCTGGACAAGATAGGCTATGACGTCACCGAGCTGCGCGAAAAGGGCAGACGTCTGATTCTTTCCATACCCGGAGAGGATATCGAGGTAGTTCTTGCAAAGGCCGCAGACGTAATTACATATGTTGAGCATGGGGTATGCGATATCGGAGTTGTCGGCAAGGATACCATAATGGAGCACGGCGGAAAGTTCTTTGAGATAAGCGACCTCGGCTTCGGCAGGTGCAAATTCGCGCTTGCCGGAAAGAAAGGCAGCAATTTCTATGAGGGCTATGGCGTCAAGACAGTCGCTACAAAATACCCCGAGGTCACCCGAAGTTTTTTTGAGAACAAGGGCATGGACGTTGATATCGTAAAAATCGAGGGCTCCGTTGAGCTGGCTCCGCTGGTAGGTCTCGCGGACGGAATCGTGGATATAGTCGAAACCGGAACCACTCTTAAGGAAAACGGTCTGGAGGTCTGGGAGGACGTAGCTCCCATTTCCGCAAGACTTATCGTGAACACAGTAAGCATGAAGCTCAAGCAGCAGCGTATCGCTGAAATAGTTAAGCAGATAGAGGAGAATTTGTGATGATAAGGATAATCAAGGCTGACGGCGAGGAAAAGCAGTTCCTCGCGGAAGTTGAAAAGCGCGCAGGTCAGGTAAATGCGGACGTTGAAAAGACCGTCCGCGGGATTCTCGCAGACGTAAAGGAAAACGGCGACGCAGCAGTAAAGAGCTACACCGCAAAGTTCGACTGCCCCAACGCGCAGTATTACAGAGTTCCGGACGAGGCTATACAGGACGCGCTCACCGAGGCTAACGAGAAAAGCCCGGATTTTGTCAATGCGATGCTGAACGCTGTGGAGAACATAACCGCGTTCCACAATAGACAGAAGCGCGAGGGCTTCTGCGTTACCGAGGAAAACGGCGTTATCATGGGTCAGCGTGTAAGAGGGCTCGACCGCGTGGGTCTGTACGTCCCCGGCGGCACGGCGGCATATCCCTCCTCAGTGCTGATGAACGCTATCCCCGCAAAAATTGCAGGCGTTAAGGAGATAATCATGGTAACTCCGCCCCTCAAGGACGGCACGGCGAACAAGGATATTCTGGTAGCCGCCGCTCTCTGCGGAGTTGATAAGATCTACCTTGCAGGCGGCGCGCAGGCTGTCGCAGCACTTGCTTATGGAACCGAGGAAATCCCGAGAGTTTCCAAGATAGTCGGTCCCGGCAATATTTTCGTTGCCACCGCAAAGAAGCTTCTCTACGGAACAGTTGACATTGATATGTTCGCAGGTCCCAGTGAGATACTGGTATTCGCAGACGAGACGGCAAATCCTGTTTACCTCGCCGCTGACCTGATGTCACAGGCAGAGCACGACAAGCTTGCAAGCGCCATCATGATCACAACAAGCATGGATATCGCTGTAAGGACTCAGGCGGAGATAGAGCGCCAGTCAGCTTACCTGTCCAGAAAGGACATAATCGACTACTCCATGACCAACTACGGCGCTATCATCGTCAGCGAGGACAAGGACTACGCCATCGAGCTTGCAAACAAGCTGGCTCCTGAGCACATGGAAGTCGTTGCCGAGAATCCGACCGAGTACATCGGCAAGATAGACAACGTTGGCTCGCTGTTCCTCGGACAGTATTCACCGGAGCCTCTCGGCGACTACTATGCAGGTCCGAACCACGTTCTTCCTACCAGCGGCACGGCAAGATTCTTCTCACCGCTCGGCGTGGACAGCTTCGTTAAGCGCTCCAGCTATATCTGCTACACCAAGGACGCACTGCTTGACGCGGCTGACGACATCATTCTCATTGCGGAGCGCGAAAAGCTTACCGCGCACGCAAACTCCATCAGGGTACGCAAAGATGGCTGAAAAATGAACAGAACCGCTGAAATAACCAGAAAAACAAAGGAAACTGACATAAGCGTAAAGCTGGACTTAGACGGCGGAGCTCATGCAGATATTTCCACCGGAATCGGCTTTCTCGACCATATGCTGACCGCGCTTGCGGTTCACGGCGGATTCAGCCTTGAAGTAGGCGCAAAGGGAGACCTTTACGTTGACGGCCATCACACCGTCGAGGACGTCGGGATAGTCCTCGGAATGGCTTTCAAGGAAGCACTCGGTGACAAATCCGGCATAATGCGTTTCGGAAGCGCGTTTGTTCCGATGGACGAATCCCTTGCATTCTGCGCCCTTGACATCAGCGCCAGACCTTTTCTGGTTTTCAATGCGCAGTTCACAAATGAGAGGGTAGGGGAGTTCGACACCTGCCTTACAGAGGAATTCATGCGTTCCTTTGCGTTCAACGCAGGAATAACGCTGCACCTCCGCTGTGAGTACGGAAGCAACGACCACCACAAGATAGAGGCGCTGTTCAAAGCGCTTGCCTACGCGCTCAAAACCGCAGTGAAGCGCAATACGGACGGCTCCGTGGTATCTACCAAGGGCGTACTGTAATGCAGGGATACAATCTCATTGCCGTATTTTCGCCAGACGGAGAGAAAATGCTCATGTGCCGCCGGATAAAGGAGCCATACAAGGGGCTGATTAACTTTGTAGGCGGCAAAATCGAGCCGGGCGAGAGCGGCGAACACGCGGCATACCGCGAATTATTTGAGGAAACTGGGATTTCGGACAGGGATATAAAGCTCATACATCTTATGGATTTCAGCTACCCGCTTGACCCATGCTATGTGGAGGTCTACGCAGGTCAGCTTGTTCATTCCGTGGAGGTTCAGGGAGAGGAAAATCCGCTTTTCTGGAGCGGCCTTGACTGCGACTTCTTCGATATGAAACATTATGCCGGCGAGGGAAACATCGGGCACATCATGGAGCACATTAAGCTGAACCGCGATAGGATATTCCTGACAACGAAAGGAACTGCAATATGATAGCAATAATCGACTACGGCGCGGGAAACCTGTTCAGCGTGAAGAACGCGCTGGATTTTCTCGGGCTGGAAAACAAAATAACCAACAGCGCCGATGACCTCAGAAGCGCAGACAGACTGATACTCCCGGGGGTCGGCGCGTTCCCTGACGCAATGAGAATGCTCGGTGAAACCGGACTTATTGATGTTATCAAGGAAGAAGTCCTGAAAAAGCCGCTGCTGGGTATCTGCCTCGGAATGCAGATGCTCTTCGAAAAGGGCTACGAATTCGGGGAAACCGATGGGCTCGGTCTGATAAAGGGAAGCGTGAAGCTCATGCACCCGGCAGTGGATCTTCCGGTTCCGCAGATAGGCTGGAACGCCCTCGAAAAGAATGTTCCGTGCAGGCTTCTTGACAGGTGCGCCGACGGGGAATACGTCTACTTCGTGCACAGCTACGCGGCGGAGTGCGACAGCAGCAATGTAGCGGCATACTGCGACTACGGAATGAAAGTTCCGGCGCTCGTGTTCGAGGGCAACGTATATGGCGCACAGTTCCACCCGGAAAAGAGCGGAGAAACGGGGCTGAATATCCTGCGTTTCTTTGCGGAGCTTTGATTTAGAAATTTGCGTGATAAAGCAGCATTCAATTGCGTAAAAGTTTTACTTTATGCAGTATAAACCACAAGGAGAACTAACTATGATAATTCTTCCGGCAATAGATATAAAGGACGGAAACTGTGTCCGTCTTTTTAAAGGCGACTACGGAACCGTGCAGAAAGTAGCCGACAGCTACATGGATACAGCGCGCGGCTTTGAAGCTTCCGGCGCTGAGTGGGTCCACATGGTCGACCTTGACGGAGCCAAGGACGCTACGCAGCAGAATAAGGAAATCTTCATTGACGTTGCCAAAAACACGAAGCTGAAAGTGGAGGTAGGCGGCGGAATACGCAGTCTGGATACTGTTGAAATGTATCTTAATGCCGGTATTTCCCGGGTAATAATCGGCTCGGCGGCTGTAAAGGACCCGGAATTTGTAAAGCGCGCCGCAAAGGAGTTCAAGGGGCGCATAGCCGTTGGAATAGACGCCAAGAACGGTTTTGTTGCAACCGAGGGCTGGCTTGAAACCAGCGGCGTGAACTACATAGACCTCGGAGTTGAAATGTGCCGCGCGGGCGTGCAGTTCTTCATATTCACAGATATAGACAAGGACGGAACGCTCAGCCGCCCGAATCACTACAAGACAAAGAAGCTCCAGGAAACGCTTGCGCCGCTTGGCGGAAACGTCATTGCAAGCGGCGGGATAAAGACCATCAACAACATAAAGACGCTGAAAAAGAACGGGATTTACGGCGCGATATGCGGTAAATCCATCTATTCCGGAAGTCTTGATCTGGCTCAGGCTGTCCGCGTGGCGGAGTAAGGAGAAAAATATGCTTGCTAAGAGAATTATCCCGTGCCTTGACGTGCGCAACGGAAAGGTAGTCAAAGGCGTGAATTTTGAGGGAATCAGGGACGTAGGCGACCCGGTGGAGCTCGCGATAGAGTACAACCGTCAGGGCGCGGACGAGCTGGTTTTCTATGATATAACAGCTTCATATGAGGGCAGGGGAGTTATGCTGGACGTTGTAAAGCGCACCGCACAGCAGGTATTCGTGCCGCTGTGCGTTGGCGGCGGGATCAGCTCCGTGCAGGATTTCCGTGATACGCTGAGAGCGGGCGCCGACAAGGTTTCCGTTAACTCTCAGGCGGTCAAGAATCCGAAGCTTATCAGCGACGCAGCGGAGATTTTCGGAAGCCAGTGCGTTGTGGTGGGAATCGACGCAAAGCGCAACGGAAAAGGCGGTTACAGCGTATTTATTAACGGCGGCAGAGTTGACATGAACCTTGATCTCGGCGACTGGGTAAAGGAAATCGAAGAGCGTGGAGCCGGCGAGATATGCCTGAACTCT
>CALBGD010000407.1 GCA_937893735.1 uncultured Clostridia bacterium
GTATGAATTAAGAGCCATATACTGCGATTTGAACGGGGCAACTGAATACCCGTCCTGACGGAATATCCTACACAAAGCCGCAGCTATCAGGCTCTTTCCGGCGTTGGACATAGTGCCCTGTATCATTATTGGTTTAGCCATTCGCAACTCTCCTCAATGCTTCAATAAGCGCGGTATTTTCTTCGTGCGTCCGCACTGCCGTGCGGAAATAGCCTGCGCCAAGCCCGTCGTAATTCTGGCAGTTCCGCAATGCTATCCCCTCTTTCAGCAAAAGTCCGTCAAGCGGAAGCTCACAGCGAAAAAGCAGGAAATTAGCCTCTGACGGATAAACTGTGAATCCGATTTTTTTCAGCTCCTGAAAAAGAAAATCACGCTCCTCCGATACAAAACGCACTGTCCTCTCAATAAATCCGGTCTCCTGCAATGCTGCAAATCCGGCTGTCTGCGCCGGGGAAGATACACTCCAGTACTGACCGGTATGCCGGACCATATCTGCAAGCCCGCTGCCGCCGAAAACCGCGTAACCAAGCCGTATTCCGGCCATTGAATAGATTTTTGTGAACGCCTTCAGGGCAATGACGTTCTGATTAATACAGTTCCGGACGCTAAGCTGTTCTGCGTTCTCCACAAACGGCAGGAAGCATTCATCGCACACAAATATGATATCGTTTCTGAGACATTTTTCTGTGATTTTTTTCAGGACATCATCACTTACAGTCCTTCCCGTGGGATTGTTCGGGCTGCACAGGAACAGCATATCCACAGATCCGTCCAGAATCTCTGTAATGCTGTCCGTCACTGCAAATCCGGAGTTTTCGTCCAGCCGGAACTTCACCACCTCAGTCCCCTGCTGTAAAAGCGCTTTCTCATATTCGCTGAATGTCGGAGCAGTAAGTACCGCCTTACGCGGTTTCACCGCCTGAACTATGCGGTATATCAGGTCAGCGGCGCCGTTGCCGCAGACAATGAATTCCTCCGGAACATTCTCATATGTGGACAGTGCCGCGATAAGCTCCCTGCAATGCGGGTCTGGATAATGCTCCCACTCACTGATGTGGCTGCGGAGCGCAGACTGCACGCCTGCCGGCATTCCGAGCGGATTCAGGTTAGCGGAAAAATCATATTTGATCTTATGGGAATATATATCCCCGCCATGTTCGTTCATCTCTGAAAGATACATTGTATACCTCCGGTAATGAATACCCTCAGCGCCGATGATATTATCAGAATTATCACTGAGGTAAGGTACATCAGTCTGTTTGCCCAGCGTATGTCCTCGTTTTCTACCGGACGTATGTCATCTCCGATGTACGGCTTGTGGTGAAGCTCTCCGAAATAGTATGCGTCCCCGGCGAGCCTTATTTCAAGCGCCCCTGCGCATACCGACTCGGTTTGTGCGGAATTCGGGCTTTCGTGGTTTCTGCGGTCACGCCGCCATATTCTATATGCGTTTTTTCCGTTCATTCCCAGGATATACGCTGACAGGATCATCACCAGCGCAGTCAGCCTTGAAGGAATATAATTCAATACATCGTCCAGCTTTGCAGCAAATCGGCCGATATCCGCGTATTTCGCATTTTTGTATCCTATCATGGAATCCATCGTGTTTGCCGCCTTGTAGAAAAATCCCATAACTGCTCCTCCAAGCGACATATACATTATCGGGGCGGTAACTCCATCAGACGTATTCTCTGCCACTGTTTCCACCGCTGCGCGAATGATACCCTCCCGACCGAGCGAGACAGTGTCCCGGCCGACTATCATCGAAACCGCTCTGCGTGCCTTTTCCGTGTCGTTTTCGCAGAATGCGCGGTACACCTTCATACTTTCTGAGCGCAGGCATTTTGCTGCTATCAGATAATAGCAGAGCACGCTCTCTATAATTATTCCCAGCACGATATTTAGCTTGTAGCATAATATCAGAAGCGCGGCCGGAATTACCACCGAAAGCAGCAGAACGACTGCCGCCAGAAAGATCCCGCCGCGGCGCAGATTTGTAAATCTGCGCCTTACGAATCCCTCCAGCCGGGAAATGACCGTTCCGATAAGCCTGACGGGGTGAGGAAGCCGGTATGGGTCGCCAAGTATAAGATCGATCAAAAAGCCGATGACAAGCGGCAAAGCATATAACACACAACTCATATTTTCTCCAGGACCGTTATTTTTTCTCCGTCAAACTCCGTGATGAAACCACAGCCGTTTGCGATCTGCCAGTCATAATAATCGCGGTG
>CALBGD010000408.1 GCA_937893735.1 uncultured Clostridia bacterium
TTGAGGAGATAGGCATACTGTGGAAGCAGGAAGCGCGGTTCCGGCAGGGCTTTGCTACCTCCGGGAATCTCGTCACGGTGCCGAACATCTTCGCGAAGATAAGCGGCGTAAAGGACGGCAACATCTCCGCCTACTGGGAGGAGATACGCGGGCGGCTCACCCCGGAGACTATCCTGCGTGTAAAGGAAGCGAAGGACCCTCAGCCCGGAAACCTCGACCTGTCGGCGTATCGGAGCTTCTACCGCAACGGGAAGATAGATACGGAGCGGCTGAAAGCCTCCACGCTGAACCGATGCAGCTACCTGCCGGATAGAATACAGGATATGTACCTGTTCAAAATGCAGGAGGCGGTTGACAGCGGCTTCCTGAAGCTCTCCGGGGACGAGCTGATGTGCTCGGTGCTTCACTACGGGCTGAACATGGACAAGGAGTTCATGAAAATGCTTCAGGCGTTCGATTTCACGAAGCAGCTTCCGAAGCTGATATGGATAGACCCGGTGGAGCAGACATTCACGCTGGAGGAGTGCGTACAGCTCGTGCTGTGCAACCTCATCGGCTTTGATATCCTGATTTACACCCCGACAGGGTACAAGAACCTTGAAACGTTCGTATCCGCGGACGCATTCGAGGAGCACACCCTGAACGAATTCATGTATAACGTGGAGGTGCCGAAGTTCAAGATACCCTCCGAGACCAGGAACAGCGGATTTTTCGGCAGGCTGTTCAGGAAAGGATAAAGATTATGGGATTACAGTTTACACCCGGCTCACAGATGCAGCCCGCAGCGCAGCCCCAGCAGACCACCGCGCCGACCCTCGCGAAAACCCCGCAGGAAGCGGCTCTCGACGTGCAGATAGAGGAAGCCAAGAACTTCAACATTCAGGTCAAGACCGAGGAAATAAAGCAGCAGCTTGCCACCAGCGCTGACATCGACAGGCTTGTCAGCACGATAAACCTGAACGACTCCAACACCATCGTGAAGTTCGGCGCAGAGGCGGCGGAGGAGATCTCCAAGGCTTCCGATCAGGTGCTGAACTCCATGACGATAGATCAGGTGAACGACACCGGCGTTATGCTGAAAGAGCTCGCCGGCATCATGGACAAGTTCGACATCAAGGAGATACAGGACGATAAGCCGGGCTTCTTCGGCAACCTCAAGAAGAAGCTGGAGAAGATAATCGGCAAGTACGAGACCATGGGCACCGAGGTGGACAAGATCTACGTCCAGCTCAAGAAGTACGAATCCGAGATAGGCGAGGCGAACACAAAGCTTGACAATATGTACGAGGCGAACCTCGGCTATTATCAGGAGCTTGTGAAGTATATCATGGCTGGCGAGCAGGCTGTAAAGGAGCTCGACCAGTACATCGAGGACTACACGAAAAAGGTAGAAGCGAACCCGGAGGACGGCACTATCCGCATGGATCTGTCCAACCTCACGCAGATGCGCGAAATACTCGACCAGCGCGTAATGGACCTCAAGGTAGCCGAAAACGTGGCTATCCAGACGGTCCCCATGCTTAAGACGATGGAGTATTCCAACCTTAATCTGGTGAGAAAGATAAACTCCGCGTTCATCATCACCATGCCTGTGTTCAAGCAGGCTCTGGCTCAGGCTATCATGCTGAAGCGCCAGAAGATAATCGCTGACTCCATGCAGGCGCTGGACGAAAAGACCAACGAGATGCTGAAGAAGAACGCGCAGAACACCGTTGCGCAGAGCAAGCAGATAGCGGCGATGGCTTCCGGCTCCTCCATCAAGGTGGAGACCCTTCAGGAGACTTGGACGACTATCGTCAACGGTATCGACGAGGTTCAGCAGATACAGGACCAGGCGCGAGAGAAGCGCAAGCAGGACGCCGTTGTTCTCGAGAACATCAAGGCAGACTACAAGAAGCGCATGAAGGCGTAATTCCGGACGTAATATACGGCGCTCCCCGGCGGAAGGCTCACTGCTTTCTGCCGGGGAGTTTTAGTTATGTGGAACACGTTGAAATCAAATCGCAGGGGAGGGCTTGCTCCTCCCGCAATTTCAAATTTTACATGAGATACAGTCATGGAATAACGCGCGCAAAAAAGGGGAGCACTGCTCCCCTTTTTGTTTACTCAATATTCTGTATCTGCTCGCGTATCTTCTCTATCTCGCTCTTCTGGTCAACCACTATGCGCGTGACCTCGATATCCTGAACCTTGGAGCCGATAGTGTTAGTTTCGCGGTTCATCTCCTGCACCAGGAAATCCAGCTTTCTGCCGACCGGCTCGCCGGATTCCAGCATTGTGCGGAACTGCGCGATGTGGCTGCGCAGGCGCACCGTTTCCTCGTCAACGGCGGTCTTTTCGGAGAATATCCCCGCTTCCATAAGTATGCGGTTTTCGTCTATGTTGGAGCTGCTCAGAACCTCGCACATCTTGTCGTACAGCCGCTTGCGGTAATCCTCCACAACCTGCGGGGAGCGCGCCTCGACTATCCCGACCCATTCCTCTATTTTCGCAAGGCGGGACATAACGTCCTGCTTCATGCGTTCGCCCTCTGCCTCGCGCATGGCGATGAAGTGCTCCAGAGCCTCCTCTGCTGTGGACTTTACGTCCTGCCAGAGCTGCTCCTCGTCCGTTTCCGTCTTTACCACCGTGAATGCGTCCGGAATACGGAGAACGTTCGACAGCGAAAGGTCGTCAACCAGTCCGAATTCGTCCTTCACGGAGCGCAGAGCGTCTACATACTCCTTAACTATCTCCTTATTAATGGTTATCTTCTCGTCGGCGGCTTCAACGTTGTTCAGCAGCACGGAGACCTCCACCTTGCCGCGGTTTATCCTGCCCTGAAGCAGGGATTTCAGCTTCTCCTCGATGTAACCCAGACTGCGGGGCAGGCGCGAGCTGAATTCATAGTACCTGTGGTTCACGGCGCGTATCTCAACTGTGATGTCCCTGCCGTTAAGCACCTTGTGGCCTCTTCCGAAGCCGGTCATGCTCTTTATCATTTTCGTATCCTTTCGGTCGTGTGTCCGTTATCCTATCGTGCAGAGCCCCTTGTCAAGCATATGCTGTGCGGCGGTCATTATTCCCGCCTTGCCTGTGGGGAACGTTAGACCTCCCTGTAACCACACCGCGTAGGGTTCGCGGAGCGGCGCGTCTGCGGAAAGCTCTATCGAAGCGCCCATCGTGAACGCTCCCGCCGCCATGATGACCTGACTGTCGTAGCCCGGCATATCCCACGGCTCCGGGGTCGCAAAGCTGTCCACCGGGGAGCCCGCCTGTATTCCCTGACAGAATGCAATGAGCTGCTTTTCGCCGCCGAGCTTCAGCGCCTCGATGATATCGGTGCGCTTCTCGTCGTACTTCGGGAACGCCTCGTAGCCCATCATTGAGAACAGCGCCGCCGCGAATGTGGCGGTTTTCAGCGCGGAGCACACGGCTTCCGGCGCGTGGTATATACCGAGGTACATTCCCCGGAGCTGATTGAGGGAAGCTCCGACTTCCTTTCCGGTGCCGGGGGTGGTCAGCCGGAATGCGCACTGCTCCACAAGGTCAGCCTTTCCGGCGATGTAGCCGCCGGTCTCCGCGATACCGCCGCCGAGGTTCTTGATAAGGCTTCCCACGATGAGGTCAGCGCCTACTGCGGTAGGCTCCCTGTCCTCGACAAGTTCGCCGTAGCAGTTATCGGTGAAGATAACGCAGTCCGGATTCACGGAGCGCACCGCTTCGCATATTTTCCCTATCACCTCAATGGTGAGGGAGGGTCTCAGCGAATACCCCCGGGAGCGCTGAATGTACGCCATGCGGCAGGCTCCGGCTTTCTGCTTTATGCCGTCGTAGTCCGGGGTGCCGTCCGGCAGGAGGTCCACCTTGTCGAATTTCACACCGAAATCCCGGAGGGAGCCTATGCCCTCGCCGGAGATAACGCCCTGCATGGTGTCGTAGGGCTCCCCAGTGACGGAAAGAAGCAGGTCGCCCGGGCGGAGTATCCCGTACAGCGCGGTGGAGATAGCGTGGGTGCCGTTGACGAAATTGTGGCGCACGAGTGCGTCCTCAGTGCCGAGTATCTGGGCGAAAACCGCGTCCAGCTTGTCGCGTCCGTCGTCGCCGTAGCCGTAGCCGTTGGTGCCCTTCATGTGGATATCGCTGATTTTATTGTCGATGAACGCCTTAAGTACGCGCTGACCGTTGTATTCTGCCATGCGGTCGAGCTCCGCGAACTGCGGGCGGCAGAGCTCCATCGCCTTTTCGCTTAATTTCACCAGCTCGGGTGAAAATTCAAAGAATGCCATTTTTGTATCCTTTCACTCCGGAATGCCCGGGATCTTATTTGCATATACATATTTATTTTACACAATTTTAGCGTAGTTGTCAACCGGTATTTGTTATATTTCAGACAAAGGACACAAAAAAGCGGACCCGCCCACAATGGTTCTGCATTTGGCGCGTTATATTCCCGCTCAAAAAAGCGCTAAAGGGGGAAAAACAAGAGTTTTCCCCCACTAAGCAACATAGAGTATTGATAGTTCCGGACGGAGCCTCACCGCCGTGAAGCAGTACGGGTCAGACCGCCTCCATCAGCGCGCCAAGCAGACGGAACATCTTCGCGGTGCTTTTCCTTTTTCTGCAATGCTTCCTGCTGAGGGAGTTGACCGCCATGAATGCGAGGCCTCCCGCTATAAGCCCCGCGGCGCTGGATTTGATAAGTGCTTCTGTGCTTCTGGACATAGCAACATCTCCTTTTTGAAAGTTTACGCAAGTATTCTGTGCAAAAATCCTGCAAATAACCGAAAATGCCCCGAGGAAAATACTGCTATGGCTCCGATCACCGTGGCTTTTTTCATGCTGGAGCTGAATTTTCCGGGCGGTTTTGGGGCAAAAATATCGGATTTTGTACTGTTTGCATAGTTGGAACTGTGCTGCGGACGTGATTCTTTGGCAATATGCCAAAATGAAATTTCTGATAAAAAAACTTGCAAATTTCTCTTGACAAAAAAACTTTTTTGATGTATAATCAGACCATAGCAAAGGAGCTATGACGGACTTCAATGGCGAAGCCGGTCGGTCATAGCTCCGTTTTGTTATTCAGGCTTATGGTCAGCACGGCGCACAAATCGAAGGCGCCGGAGCAAATGCCCGCCGGGAAGGGGCAGGGCGAAAGAAAGGGGCGGTTCTTTAATGAACACACTACTAACAATGGTTTCGGAAGCAGCCGCAGTGTTTACTCCCGAACAGAATTCAGCTATCCAGGCTGTCGTTGATGAAACAATGTACAGCGGCAGCGACGTAAACGGTATATGGTACCTTATCGGTGCCGCATGGGTATTCTTCATGCAGTGCGGCTTCGCGATGGTCGAGACCGGTATGACACGTTCCAAGAACGCCGGCAACATCATCATGAAGAACCTCATGGACTTCTGTATCGGTACAGTCGTATTCATTCTCCTGGGCTTTGGCCTCCTGCTCGGCGAGGATACACTCTTCGGTCTGGTAGGTATCCCGAACCTCGATATCCTCGGCAGCTTCTCGGATTTCAACAGATGCGCTGAGTTCGTATTTAACCTTGTGTTCTGCGCGACAGCCGCAACGATAGTTTCCGGCGCTATGGCAGAGCGTACAAAGTTCCTCAGCTACTGCATCTACTCCGGCGTCATCAGCGCCATCGTTTACCCGATCGAGGCTCACTGGATCTGGGGCGGCGGCTGGCTGGCTCAGATGGGCTTCGTTGATTTCGCTGGTTCCACCTGCATTCACATGGTCGGCGGTCTGTGCGCCCTCATCGGTGCAAAGATGGTCGGTCCGCGTATCGGCAAGTTCGGCAAGGACGGCAAGCCTAACGCTATCCTCGGTCACTCCATGACCCTCGGCGCCCTCGGCGTATTTATCCTGTGGTTCGGCTGGTACGGCTTCAACGGCGCCGCAGCCTCCGATA
>CALBGD010000409.1 GCA_937893735.1 uncultured Clostridia bacterium
GATGTATGAGGTAAAGCACGAATTGAAATACGGAAATTATAGCGTGTCTGAAAAGCTCGGACTTGCCATTCAATCTTCCATCGTGAAGCCGAGCATAGACATGGATTTCATTATCTATACGGTTGTAATTCTAACAATGATTGCAATGTTCTTCCCTTACAATGGATTGATGATTATATTTGAAAATCAGCTTCTGGGAATTCCTCTTGTCTTGTTAATTGTTCCTGGAATGGCAACCTTAATATCTATCGTAAATAAAATAAAAGGATAAAATATGAGTACAGTTCTCTATGTTGTTTCGTTCCTTTCTGCTTTTTTGGCAGGAGTGGGCATATTATGCTTAGGCTACCTAGTTTGTCACACATATAATGTTACGGATTTTCTGTGCGTTTGCAACTGGTTTGGCAAATACATGAAAATCAGCCAGCGGATACGCAACAAAAGTGTGGTTGAGGAAATACACGAAAAATACAGAAATATTCCCATTCGTGAACAAATAGCGGAATATGGTCGCCTTTTTGAAGCAGATTTTAACGAGCTTTTTGATAAGCTTCAGCCTGGAATTCATTACAGAGTGACAACGCATTACAAACGCGTTATGGAAAAAGCTATAGCTGACGGCAAGATAAAGTTGATCTGCCCGGTCAAGGAACTGAAGAACCGGACGCTCCGGGAGCTGAAGCCGTTGCTGAGCAGAATGGATTACAGACTTGCCAGAAAATGCGTCAAGAAGAATCCACAGGCAATTCGCTGCTGTGACAAATGCAAACGCGTATCGGATTGCCAATGCAGACGTGGAGGAATTTGTTCCATCATATCCGAAAAAGGATTTGCAAGGTATGATTTTGAAATAGTCTGAGGTGTCTCACCGTGAGGCACCTGTTTATTTGGAGGACGAAAATGATATACTGTTTCAAAAAGCTGCGTGAGTTAAAACTTACACACATCTTTTTTCTTCATTACTCTATCTCGCTGCTTATCGGCGGCGCGGCAATAGCAGGACTGATTCTGCTCGGCAGGGGTTTACAATTTTACTCCGTTGTGGTATTATATATTATGTATACACAGCCAACTTTCTTTATTCTCAGGCGCATAAAGATGTATGAGGTAAAGCACGAATTGAAATACGGAAATTATAGCGTGTCTGAAAAGCTCGGACTTGCCATTCAATCTTCCATCGTGAAGCCGAGCATAGACATGGATTTCATTATCTATACGGTTGTAATTCTAACAATGATTGCAATGTTCTTCCCTTACAATGGATTGATGATTATATTTGAAAATCAGCTTCTGGGAATTCCTCTTGTCTTGTTAATTGTTCCTGGAATGGCAACCTTAATATCTATCGTAAATAAAATAAAAGGATAAAATATGAGTACAGTTCTCTATGTTGTTTCGTTCCTTTCTGCTTTTTTGGCAGGAGTGGGCATATTATGCTTAGGCTACCTAGTTTGTCACACATATAATGTTACGGATTTTCTGTGCGTTTGCAACTGGTTTGGCAAATACATGAAAATCAGCCAGCGGATACGCAACAAAAGTGTGGTTGAGGAAATACACGAAAAATACAGAAATATTCCCATTCGTGAACAAATAGCGGAATATGGTCGCCTTTTTGAAGCAGATTTTAACGAGCTTTTTGATAAGCTTCAGCCTGGAATTCATTACAGAGTGACAACGCATTACAAACGCGTTATGGAAAAAGCTATAGCTGACGGCAAGATAAAGTTGATCTGCCCGGTCAAGGAACTGAAGAACCGGACGCTCCGGGAGCTGAAGCCGTTGCTGAGCAGAATGGATTACAGACTTGCCAGAAAATGCGTCAAGAAGAATCCACAGGCAATTCGCTGCTGTGACAAATGCAAACGCGTATCGGATTGCCAATGCAGACGTGGAGGAATTTGTTCCATCATATCCGAAAAAGGATTTGCAAGGTATGACTTTGAAATAGTATGAGGTGCCTCACGGTGAGACACCTGCAAAAACAATCCATGATGGTTCATAGAAATAAACCTGCTTTTATTATATTCTATTACTTGACAAACCATCAAAAATTGTTTACAATATGATTATTGAAAGGAGTGATTCCGTGGAATACAAACCAAAGTTTCACATGACAGTCGAGCAGAACATATTTGTGGCGAAGCGTAACATTGTAGATTATATCTGGAAGTCGGCGCGGCTTGAGGGTATAAACGTTACTTTTCCACAGACTTATGCTATCATAGAAAAAGCAAGAGTCAATGGCGTTGATGTTGAAGACATCTTGAAAATCACCAATCTTAAACACGCATGGCAGTATGTGTTCGACAGTATCGGCAAGCCAATGAATCTGGATTTTCTTTGCAGTCTACATTCTGAGGTTGCAAGAGATGAAGCGTTAATGTGGGATAAACTCCGAACAGGTAATGTTTTTATTTCGGGAACCTCTTATGTCCCCCCTATACCTAAAGCTGATGACGTGCAGTCTGCTATTCAGAGATTGCTAACTATACCCGATCCGACTGAACGAAGCATTGAAATAATGCTTTGGGGAATGAAATCTCAGCTTTTCTGGGACGGCAATAAAAGGAACTCAATGCTAGCGGCAAATAAGATCATGATCGAAAATGGCTGCGGAATAATTTCTGTTCCAAATGAGTGCCTTGAAAAATTCAATGAAATCCTCTGTGACTACTATACTAATGATACCCTTGAACAGGCAAAAGAATTTGTCTATGAACACTGTATCGATGGTATAGATTTCACTGAACAGCAGGACGATGAAGAGGACGAAGATCTCACTCCTGGTATGTGACTGTCTCACGGTGAGACACTCCTAAAAATAAACTCAGGCGTACATAACGGTGCGCCTGTTTTTGTTTGCCCAATGAACTTGTAACGGTTGACAATCACAAAGGTTTGATGTACAATAAAAGGAGAAAACATGGAATACCTGATACTCATTTTAGGACTAGTACCTGCAATTTTAGTTCATCTTATGAAAGGAAACACTTCAATGGAATGGTCTGTGGAATTGATCACGTCAATTGTTATACCTGTTTTGACAGTCATAGTATCCATCTTCGTTTCAACAAGAAGCGGAAATGGAAAAGTAAGTTCGGCTCAGAAAGACTTGTCCAAGGAACACTCGGAATTGAAAGCCGATATTAAAGCAGATATAAAAACTGGCGTTCATTCAGATCTTAAGCCTGAAATAATTAAAACACAGACGTTCGTAACGAACGCGCAAAACAGCATATCAGGTAAGATAGATACTCTTGACCGTATCATCAATAATGAAATACTGAGGAAGTCCTCTTTGCCGCCGGATCAGTCACGAATTGATTCAGCTGTGGATATAATAAAAAACGGCTGG
Organism: uncultured Clostridia bacterium; assembly: GCA_937893735.1. GTDB lineage: Bacteria > Bacillota > Clostridia > Oscillospirales > Ruminococcaceae > CAG-115. Next base: position 3,359 of record CALBGD010000409.1, read on the forward strand.
GACAGCATTGTCCGCGAAAATCAGGAACTGAGGAATCAGGTCGCTGCGCTCCATGAAGAAAACACCGCATTAAAAGCAGAAAACGCTAGGATTTACGCGGAGTTTGATGAACGTTGTACAGACGCATTGTCGTGACTAATCACATCGCCATTGCATGGTGTCTCACGGTGAGGCACCAAAAAACACTTGATTTTTTGACGACAATATGTTATAATTAAGCTAGAATTAAAGGGGGAATACCAATGCACGAAGAATACATAATGGACAAGCTCCCGCCAGAGGTTCGTGCCGATTATCTTGACCGAATACATCGGTTCGTGCTTATGGACGATACCTTTATGGCTAAGGTCTTTGAGGACAAAAAGTGCGTGGAACTTCTGCTGAAAATAATTCTTGAAAAGGATTTGACGGTGGAAAAAGTAGTTTCACAGTATAGCATAAAAAATCTTCAGGGACGTTCGATACGGCTGGATATTTATGCAGTCGACAGCAACAATAAGTATTATAATATCGAGGTTCAGCGAGACAACGGTGGAGCTGCTCCAAAACGCGCCCGATACAACAGCGCGCTGATGGACGCAAACTCGATCCTGCCCGGCGATGACTGGGACAAGCTCCCTGATAATTACGTTATTTTTATAACGCAGAACGATGTTCTCGGCGGCGGTGCTCCTGTTTACACGATAGAGCGGACAGTCAGACAGAAAAATAACGTATCGTTTGAGGATCATTCTCATATAATATATGTCAACGGCGAATGCAGAGATTCAAGCGCTATTGGCAAACTCATGCAGGATTTCTTCTGCACGGATCCTGCTAAAATGAACTATAATATTCTTGCAGAGCGGGCAAAGTTTTTCAAGGAAGATAAGGAGGGTGCTAATAATATGTGCAAGATCATGGAAGAACTGCGTGACAAAACAGCAGCAGAGGTTACTAAAAAGGTCACTTCAGAAGTTACAGCAGAGCGTAACCGCGAAATTGCTTTAAGGCTTATTCAGCTTGGTTCTGTTCCACTTGAACAGATTGCCGAAGCGACCGGACTTACTCTTGACGAGGTTAAGAAGCTCGCGGAAAAGCATACCGCATAAATAGTCACCTGCCTCACGGTGAGGCACCCCTATAAATAAACTCAGGCGCGTTCATAGCAATGCGCCTGTTTTTATTGCCCGAGTGCTGAAAAACAAATTGACACCTTGAATTCGTCAATGTGCACAAAAGGAATTGTATAGGTTTGTGGAAAGTTTTATTCACAAACTAATTGACAAAGGCTTGTTTCTATGATATAATATAATCAAGAAGAAATATAGCCTACACTAAGGAGGATAAAAATATGACACACACTACACTCAAACTTGTGACCGCTGCCGTGATTGTCGCAACGACCGCCCTGATCAGTGGCTGTTCCAACAAGGCGCAGGACATTGACCTCACGCTTATCGGCGGCGATGGACAGAACAGCGAAAACAGCTACACAGTTGATATACGCCGCGATACCGAGGAAGTACCAGTCAACAGCGATACAACACTTGACATCTCTACCGCAGAACCCGAGGAAATCAGCGAGCCTGATATACCGAAAGAAGAAACCACTGCTCCGACAAAGAATGAGAAGCCTGCTGAAGCTGCTCCGGCAACCACACCGGCTACAACTAAGGCAGCACAGCCGGCTGTCACCATCACGACCGACAAGCCGCAGGTGACTACGCCTGCCCAGACAGTACGCACTGATCTTCCGAAGGTCACAGCTGAACCGCAGTATACAACCGCAGCCACCACTACCACAAAGCCTGCAAAGCAGACTGAGCCGGCTGAAATCAAAACCGATGAGAACGGCTTCCCTGCGAACCCGGAAGTAAATCAGACCTTCGTGGACAGTACTGGTACAGAATATATCTACAATGGCATATTCGGCTGGATCCAGGGCGATGACGGCAATCCTGATGTCCAGGAGTTCCCTAGACATGGTGATTATACTTATGGAGAGGGAGAACAGGTGCTTCACTAATTAAACAAGTTAATAATATTAGGTGCTTCATCGTGAGGCACCTAATATTATTTCATGGGAGGATAAACGTGAAACTTAAAAGAATAGTAACAAGACTTGTAGCTTCCATATTGGTTTTTGCTTTCAGTTCAACAACCGCATTTGCTGGACTGAATCTCGGCAACGATGATGGAACCAACTTTAAAGGCGGAACTTCAAACAATTACTGGGGTGTCTACACAGACGGCGGCATTCCCTTGAACGATACAGAGGGACTCCGTGTCACGGTGTATAATGCTCAGACAAATGCCAAAGTGTTTAATACCATAGACATTACGGGAAATGCCAATATAGCTGCTACATCAAATATTAGTTATTTTGCTGATGGTAATGAACTTATTCCTAAAACCACATGGCTAAGCTATGTTAGCAGTACATATAACAGCGTATCAGAGTCTGATATGGTTAAGTTTAATAATTGTGTGATTTCAAGAAGTAGTGTTGGAATTGGTTACGCTGCTCAATACGTACCCGAACTTGCAAGCATAGATATAGTGTCTGTAAATAACACCAGTCATCTTGAAGCCATAAAGAATCTGCTCGGGAGCAAAGAATTCCTTGTTCACCTGTCAAGCTTACTGGGTAGCGGTCTTACATACGAAGACATCGCCCAGGGCAAATACAAAATTGCCTTTGAACCGGTTGCATATTTCCGATACAATGGACAGAACTGGGCGATGAGCGCGACCGAATGTGGTCTGCTCAACAAGTACATGAAGAACTATTTCACCGCAGGCTGGAACAGCACGAATAATCTCCGCGCCCTGCTCGGACCTCTGACGCACTCCAATCTGCCGCGTTCTGCATTTCTGGAAAATAAAGATCTCGGAATTTCAGTGTACTCCCCTTCCAGCAGCGATTATTACAATGGAAACGCCAGTTATAACAGCGATACCTGCATAATACGCTGCATGGGTATTGGCGTCCTGAGCGCAGAGGAACCGCCAGACGTTGATATAGGCGAGGAGGGTACAAGCTCAGCTGAATACCATACAGATACAGATGTATACACTTCCTTTAACGTAACTAATGTTGGAGATGTTCCGTTTGTAGGATCTTCAACTTTCAGCATAAAAGACGACATGGGTGAAACTCCCAAAATCACGGAAGAGCTTGCTGAAGATCAGGTTATAGTGAGGTTTTCAAATAATGCGGTCGGACCGCCAGACATTATAAAGGCATATCCATCTGACGAAATTAAAATCAAGTATGCCGAAAACAAAGAAGAAACGAAGATTGATGTTTATGTCGATAATCCGGATTATACTCCAGATGCCGATGGGAATTATCCTTATAATGTTCCGCCATTCAAATTGCTGGGCTCTTATAAGGACGGTGATCCCATAACACTTAACATTGACACCATTAACAATGGGAAAAGCATGTCAGCAGGGATAAGCTACACAGTCAAAACACAATCGGGATCAATGGTTGCCTCCGGTACCGTTCAGATCAGCTGCCCTGCTGATGAATCATCTATGGGCTGGTTCAAATGGCACACGCCTGCCAGAGCTCAAAACGTTATAATAACGCTGAAATCGAACAATCCTGATTTACTGCTATTGGACGAAAACGGTGAGCAGTGTGAAAAGCTCATAATCAATGCCGGAATATCAAAGGTCGAAGAGATAACACCTCCCGATCCAAAGGTTTCAGACACTCGTCCCTCATGGCAAAAAATATACTCGATGTCGGCAGTGCAAGAGAAAATAACAGATTATGTCCCCGCAAATACAAATGATGAACTAAGCTGGTATACATGGACTTACAATTTTAGCTGGGGACAGAATTATGACACCAAAAGCCGTAGGGTTCGTATAATTACTTCAATGCCACCTGAAGACGAAACTAAAGACCCGCATTTAAAGTTCCTTGGAGCTGAAACAGAAATGGAAGAAATATCTCTTAAATACTGGGGTGTGGACAACAGATATTATTCTCAAGAAACAGCCAAACTCAAAAGCGGAAAGTTTGAATCAGGAGCTGTATACATTTCGACTCAGAATATAAAGCTGGAAAAGGCAGAATATACCGTTTCTGTTTCCGCCGATATAACGCTCTCGCCGTCAAATTACTGTAAAACTGCATCATATAATGCTTCGTCCGAAAAATACACCATGAAATCCGGATATGGAATACAAATCAACGTAGATACTCATATTTCCGGCGACACAGAATACTGCACCGGAAGCCAGACAGCAAACGTTCTGTTCCCGGAGTTCAACTACAACCGGCACAGCACATCCCTTTACAATCGGTTGTTGGAAAAGGTCAACGGCAGCTTCGTATTCAAGAAGAACAAATACTCGACCTACAATGATCGAGTGCACTTCACGCCGATATGGTTCCCGGACAAGAAAAACTATACCGTGTATGTTGAGGTGTTCGACGTGTGGTGTCCTGCCGGACAG
>CALBGD010000410.1 GCA_937893735.1 uncultured Clostridia bacterium
ACCGATGTCCACGCCCTCTATCTGGCGCGGTATGGCGGAAAGCGCGCCGACGTCCTCGCTGTCTATATCCTGTATGGAATCCAGCAGAGCCTGCGTAACGTCGATAACGGCTATCCTGCCGTCCGCGTAGTAGCGGATACGGCTCAGCACCGCCTGCTCCAGCTTCAGCCTGCCCTGACTCTTCATGTCGAACATCGCATAATTTATCGGAACGATATCCGCGCCGAGCTGGATAAGCTCAGCCGCATAGACATGGGTCTGCGGGGAGGTGTTGCTGTACTTGAAGCAGCCGCTGTCCGTTGCGATTCCCGTGTAGAGACTGTCCGCGATAGCGTCCGTTATCTTTACCTCGGGCATGGATTTAAGCAGCTCGAACATAAGCTCAGCCGCCGCCGCGTATTCCGGGGCAAGCAGCAGCCGCTCGGCGTACTCAGTATTGCTGACATGATGGTCAATGCAGAGCTGCGCCTTTTCCCCGACCTCCTGCATGGAATAAAGCAGCTTAGGGTCTGCAACGTCCACTGTAACGATGGTCTGCGGCTCGAATTCCTGCTCCTTTATCTCGCGGAACATATAGCCGAATTTCTTCGGCACAGGATCCGGGCATACAGCCCTTGCTTTCTTGCCGATCTGCTGGAGAGCGGCGCACAGCGCAGTCCCGCAGCCGATGGTGTCGCCGTCCGGGCTTCCGTGCATGAGTATCAGGAAGCTGTCGCTGTTTCGCAGGAAGTCTGCGGCTTCATTAAGGTCAATTCTCCTCATCGGGCTCCTCCGATTCTTCCTCGTCCTGCTGTGCCGGCTTCGGGAGCTTCGCGATTATCTCCTCGATATGCGCGCTGTATTCCAGCGAATTATCCGGCAGGAATATCAGCTCCGGCATCTTTCTCATGCGTATCCTTGAAGCTATCGCCTTCTTGAAATACCCGGAGGCGGCGGTCATTCCCTCTACTGCCTTGTCCGTCCTGCCCTCGCCGCCGAGGCACGCAACGTGCACCTTGCAGTAGGACATATCGTTGGTAAGCTCGCAGTGGGTCACCGTCACGAAATTCTTTGAAACTCTGGGGTCCTTTACGCCGCTTACCGCAGCGGAGATCTCTCTCTTGATATCCTCGGAAAGTCTTTTAATATTGAAATTAGCCATAAAACCTCCCTGCACCGGAACGGTATCCCGGGGAGATCCCCGGGAATTCCGGAATTAGTCTCTGTATTCTTCCATGGTATAAGCCTCGAAGATGTCGCCCACCTTGATATCGGTGAACTTCTCAAGGCTGATGCCGCACTCGTAGCCGGCGGCTACTTCCTTTACGGAATCCTTGAAGCGCTGGAGGCCCGCGATCTTGTCATCGCCGACGATGATACCATCGCGGACGATACGAACCTGACCGTTTCTTGCAACCTTACCGTCAAGGACGTAGGAACCTGCAACTATGCCGACATTTGTGATCTTGTAAACCTGACGTACCTCAACTCTGCCGAGATCGACCTCTCTGAACTTCGGAGCAAGCATACCCTTCATTGCGGAGGTGATATCCTCGATAGCGTCGTAAATTACACGGTAGAGTCTTATCTCAATTCCGTCGCGCTTTGCGTTCTCCTGCGCGGACGGGTGGGGTCTTACGTTGAAGCCTACGATGATAGCGCCGGAAGCAGCCGCGAGCATTACGTCGCTCTCGCTTACCGCGCCGACTGCGCCGTGGATAACTCTTACGCGCACTTCCTCGTTGGAGAGCTTTTCAAGCGACTGCTTTACGGCCTCCACGGAGCCCTGTACATCTGCCTTTACGATTATCGGGAGCTCCTTTACGGTGCCCTCCTCGATGGAGGAGAACAGGTTGTCGAGAGTTACCTGGTGGTAAGCCTTGAACTGCGCTTCCTTCGCCTCCTGGCGGCGCTTCTCCACCAGCTCGCGGGCAAGCTTCTCGTCCTCGACTGCTGCGAATGTGTCGCCTGCCGACGGAACGTCTGCAAGACCCATTATCTCAACCGGAACGGAGGGGCCTGCTTCCTTGACGGTTCTGCCCTTGTCGTCGCGCATTACGCGGACTCTTCCGACGGACATACCAGCGATGAGCACATCGCCTGTATGGAGCGTACCGTTCTGTACCAGAACAGTCGCGATAGGACCTCTGCCCTTATCCAGCTTTGCCTCAATGACTGCGCCGGTCGCAAGTCTGTCGGGGTTAGCCTTAAGTTCGAGGACGTCTGCGGTCAGGCAAACCATTTCGAGCAGTGTGGAGATTCCCTCGCCGGTCTTTGCGGAAACGGGAACGCAGATAACGTCGCCGCCCCACTCCTCGCAAACGAGGTCGTACTTGGTGAGCTCTTCCTTTATCTTATCAGGATTTGCGCCTTCCTTATCCATCTTGTTGATGGCAACGATGATGGAAACTCCCGCCGCCTTTGCGTGGTTTATCGCTTCAACGGTCTGCGGCATGATACCGTCGTCCGCTGCAACTACCAGAATAGCGATATCCGTGATGCTGGCGCCGCGCGCTCTCATAGATGTGAACGCTTCGTGTCCGGGGGTATCAAGGAATGTGATGTCGCGGTCGTTGATGTGAACTCTGTAAGCACCAATGTGCTGTGTGATTCCGCCCGCCTCAGTGGAGGTAACGCTTGCGTGTCTGATATAGTCCAGCAGGGAGGTCTTGCCGTGGTCAACGTGTCCCATTACAACTACGACAGGGTCGCGCGGCTTGAGGTTCTCCGGTGCGTCGGGAGTATCCTCGAACAGACGCTCCTCGATAGTGACAACGACTTCCTTCTCTACCTTTGCGCCCAGCTCCTCGGCAACAAGGGAGGCGGTATCAAAGTCGATGGTCTCGTTCAGGTTTGCCATTACGCCAAGATTGAACAGCTTCTTGATGACCTCGGTGGCCGTTACCTTAAGACGAGCTGCAAGCTCGGAAACTACGATCTCATCGGGGATCTGAACCTTAAGCTGCTGCTTTCTTGCGCGCTCCAGCTCCAGGCGCTTGAGCTTCTGAGCCTCGGTCTCGCGCTTTGCGCTGTAAGGCTTGCCCTTCTGCTGGGACTTCTGCTGTATCTTCTGCTTGCGCTGGAAGCTGTCGTTGTTCATTCTGGCGGCAGGAGCGATGTTCTCATAGCGCTCGTTGTACTTATCGAGCTCAACATAGCTGCCTCTGGTGTCTACCATCTTGGTGACCTGCTCGCCGCGCTGAACAGCCTCGCCCTTCTGCTTCTGTGTGGGCGGAGTGTTTACCTTTATCTTGGAGGAGTCGATAGCGGGCTTCTTTATGCTCTGCTTGGAGCTGTCAGCCAGCGGATTTACCTGCTCCTTACGGAAATCGCCGCGGTTGTCGCGGTTGAATCCGCCGTTTCTGTTGTCGCGGTTAAACTGAGGACGGTCACCCGGTCTGCCGTTATTGTCGCGGTTGAACTGGGGTCTGTCGCCCGGTCTGCCGTTGTTGTCACGGTTGAACTGGGGTCTGTCGCCCGGTCTGCCGTTGTTGTCACGGTTGAACTGAGGACGCTCGCCCGGTTTGCCGTTGTTATCACGGTTGAACTGCGGTCTGTCGCCGTTCTGTCTTGGAGCGGGTCTGTCCTGCTTCGGCTCGGACTTGGCTTCTGCCTTGGAGGCAGCTTCTGCCTTTACCTCAGGCTTGGGCTCCGGCTTCGCTTCTGCCTTTGCTTCGGGCTTGGGTTCCGGTTTTGTTTCTGCCTTTACTTCGGGCTTGGGCTCAGACTTTGCTTCTGTCTTTACCTCAGGCTTGGGTTCCGGCTTTGTCTCTGCCTTTACTTCGGGCTTGGATTCCGGCTTTGCTTCTGCCTTTGTTTCTGTCTTGGGAGCAGTCTCGACGGGAGCCTCCTCCTTCTTTGCGGCAGGCTTCTTCTTGGCTGCCGGCTTCTTTTCCTCAGGCTTGGGCTTCTCGGTCTTCTGACCTGCCGTAGCATTGAAATACTCGTCAAAGCTCTTTACTTCGTGCTTCTTGGAGAAAACCTCCAGCACATAGCTTACTTCCTGATCAGTAAGAGAGGTCTGAGCCTTCTTGGAGCCCTCAAACGCACTCTCCAGCAGCTTGATGACATCGCTGCGCTCTGCGCCGATATCTGCTGCAATATCCTGTACTCTATATTTTTTGTTTGGCAATGTAACTTTCCTCCATACTCTTTATGACATTATATGTTTGGTGATAGAGCTGTATAATCCCGCGTCAAGCACCAGAAAGATGCCCGTGCGCTTTCCGACAGCGTCCTTGGCTTCGTCCATCGTGAACCCGCCATTGACCACCCCGATGCCGCATTTCTCCGCGTGAAAGCGAAGCTCCTTTTCTGTTTTCTGCGACACGTCCGCCGCTAAAATAACGCCTGCTGCCTTTGACTTGGGCGCCGCCATTTCCTGCACAGCCGCGTCAAAGCCCATGACAAGCTTTCCGGCACGGCGGCAAAGGCTTATTGTCGAAAGTACCTTATTTATCCGAGGTCAGCTCCTTTTCAAGAATTTCGTATATGTCATCGGGTATAGCGCATTTCAAACCCCGCTCGAGCTTCCTGCCCTTCCTCGCGAGTTCAAGACACTCCCTGCTACGGCAGAGATAAGCGCCGCGCCCGGCTTTTTTTCCTGTGAGATCGACGGAAAGCTCTCCGTCCTTGCTGCGCACCACTCTCACAGCGCCTTTTTTTCCGATCATTTCACCGCAGCCTATGCATTTGCGCATCGGAACGTGCTTTTCCTGCATTACTGCTCCTCCGGCTGAGCCTCGGCAGTCTCCTGAGCGGGAGCCTCAGCGGGCTCTTCCTCTGCGGGAGTTTCAGGCTCCGGCGGGTACTCGATGACCTCGAGATCCTCGGGAGTTACCTTGCTCTCTGCCTTGATGTCGATTTTGTATCCGGTAAGCTTTGCTGCGAGCAGAGCGTTCTGACCCTTGTTTCCGATGGCGAGGGAAAGCTGGTTGTCAGGAACGATAGCCTTGCAGGCTCTCACATGAGGATCGTTGATGACTACGCGGAGCACCTCTGCAGGCTTGAGCGCCTGCTTGATGAACTCCTCGGGATCCTCGCTGTACATAACAACATCGACCTTTTCGCCCTTGAGCTCCTTGGTCACTGCGTTTATTCTGCTCTTCTGGGTACCTATGCAGGCGCCTACTGCGTCAACATTCGGATCGTTGCTGATGACTGCAATCTTGGAGCGTGATCCGGGAGTACGGCTTACTGCCTTTATCTCAACGGTCCCGTCGTAGATCTCAGGGCATTCAAGCTCGAACAGGCGCTTAATAAGACCCTTGTCTGTTCTGGTGATACGCAGGGACTGCTTCTTTGCGCCCTCCTTGTACTCCTTGGAAACGCCGGTGATGAACACCTTGATAACATCGCCCACATGGAGGATCTCGCCGGGTATCTGATCCTGACGCATGAGAAGAACTTCGTTGTGGTTTATCTCGATGGTTGCGTGTCCGGTCTTGGGCTCGATCCTTGTAACGACAGCGGAAACCGCTTCGTTCTCATACTCGCCCCACATCTCGCTGAGCTGCTGGCGCTCTACATCGCGGAAGCCCTGCTTAATGAGGTCCTTGGCGTTCTTTGCAGCGATACGCTTGAACTCGTGAGTATCCACAGGAACGCGGATCTTGTCGCCAACCTCAACGTTCGGGTTGATCTTGCGCGCCTCTTCAAGAACTATCTCGATCTCCGGCTCGTACAGTGTATCGACTACCTCGATTACTTCCTTAAGTACGCTGACATCGAATATTTCCTTATTAAGGTCTATGTTGACGAATACGCACTCGCTGTCCTTGTCCTCAACGTGCATACTGGTCTTGAGGCTCTTTTCGATAGCACTCTTGATCTTTTCAACGAACACCTGCTCGTCTATTCCCTTTTCCTTTGCGTATTCAGCCAGCGCGGTGAAAAAATCCTTGATATCGTCCTTGGGCTGTACCTTTTTCTTAGCCATTTTCCGTTAACTCCTCCGTTATAATGTCGTTATTGCCGCGGTCACTCTCCGCTGTCAAGCAGCTCGTGATTGTCAAAATCATCGTAATTTATTGCAGAAACATCGGATACCGCCAGCGTCAGCTCTCCGAAATCTCCTGTAACCTTTATGTTACCGTCCTCATATCCTGAAAGAATGCAGCTGAACGCCTTGGACGGCGCGCCGTCGCACAGCTTGTAGGTCTTGATGATGACCTTCTTTCCAACAGACTGCTCAAGCTGGGCGATCCTCCTGACCGGACGCTCCAGCCCGGCAGAGCCTATCTCCAGATAGTCTATCTTGTCGATGAAATCCTGCTTGTCTATCTCCGCGTTGATAAGTCCGTCGATAGATTCGCAGTCGTCAATGGATACTCCGCCCGGACGGTCGATAAGAATGCGCAGATACCATTTTGCGCCCTCCTTTGCGAACCACACGTCCCAGAGTTTAAAGCCGTGCTCCTCAACGATAGGCCTTACCACAGCCTCTGCTGCCGCCTCTATCGTGCTGAAGCCCTTTGCAAGTGCCATTCAGACAGCTCCTTTCAGAATATGCAGCGGGACCGCCGGAGCCATGCTCCGAAAAAGTCCCCGATTAAAACTTAAAGACCGGAGCGAAACCCCAGTCTTTAGTCTAATCTATCTTGTAGTATTATACCACGTTATTTCAGAAAAATCAATAGGTTTTTTGAAAAATCCATGTAAATATTGCAATTTTCCTTGACATTGCGGAAAAAAAGTGCTATAATCAAACCAATGAATACGAAAAGCTGTGACAAGAAACAGTAGGCATTTCTGATTTTCCAGAGAAGCGGCGGTGTGGTGCGAGCCGTTATTGAGGATATGCCGAACCCGTCTTTGAGCTGCGCCCGGAACCTGCATTTCGCAGAAGTAAGCGGCGCCGGTGCTCACCGTTAAATGAGAAAGCGTTATTGACGCGGAGCGCGGGAGATCCCCGAATTCAGGTGGTAACACGGACTTTGTACAGTTCGCCCTGAGCATTTTGCTCGGGGCTTTTTTGTATTCTCAGAAAAATTCAACGTTCAACACTGAAAGGAAGAAAAAAATGAAGCTCGAAAAGTTAGTTGGCGACCGCTTCAAGCAGCGTCCCTCCGACTGCAGCATCGACAGCCACGCGCTCATGATACGCGGCGGCTACATGAAATACGTTGCAAACGGAATATTCTCCAGCTATATGCCGCTGAAGCGCATAACCCGCAAGATCGAACAGATAATCCGCGAGGAAATGGACGCTATCGAAGGTCAGGAGGTATCATTCCCTGTCGTAATGCCCGCTACGCTCTGGCAGGAATCCGGCAGATATGAGAGCATAGGCAGCGAGCTGCTCCGTTTCACCGACCGCAACAAGGCGCAGATGGTCCTCGGCATGACCCATGAGGAAGCCGCTGTTCAGCTCGTCCGCGAATATGCCAACAGCTACACCAAGTATCCGTTCATGATCTACCAGATACAGACCAAATTCCGCGACGAGGCGCGCCCCCGCGGCGGTCTTATCCGCGTGCGCGAGTTCACCATGAAGGACGCGTACTCCTTCCACACCTCTCAGGAGGATCTTGAGGAATACTACATGAGATGCCACAAGGCTTACGAGCGTATCTATGCGCGCGCAGGCATTCCCGAGGTCATCTCCGTAAAGTCCGACTCCGGCATGATGGGCGGCAGCATTTCCCACGAGTTCATGCTGCTCACGCCTATCGGGGAGGACTCCATCGCTATATGCAAGGACTGCGGCTTCCGCGCAAACATGGAGGCGGCTGAATCCATCATCGAGAACTCCCGCGACGCAGAGAGCCAGCCCCTCACCGAGGTACACACCCCGAATATCCACACCATCGAGGAGATTTGCGAGTTCCTGCACACCCCGC
>CALBGD010000411.1 GCA_937893735.1 uncultured Clostridia bacterium
CAGAGCAGCAGAGGGAGGTTCCTGCGGAGAGCGGAAAAAAGCTGGCTGACAGCCCGTACTATGCGGTCATATACCCCGAGCAGCATTGCGGCGGTGCCTCCGCTGACGCCGGGTATCGTCATGGCGGCTCCCACGCCAAGACCGCTGATGATGTATTTCAAAGCGTCCATATTCTCTCCTTTTTAATATAGTATGCCGCAGGCACTCCGGGAATACATTTATTGTGACCTGAAATCGGCGCTTTTTCAAAAAAAATTTCAAAAAACACTTGCATTTTATGAGAATATGTGGTATACTTGATTAGTATGATATCACTTGTACCTATCAATGTACATAATTATATGGAGGATTGTATTAAATGGGAATTTTTGAAATAATCAGCGCTATCGTTCTGATAATCGCTTGTGTATTTATCGTTATCGTGGTTCTTATGCAGGACACCAAGACTCAGATGTCTCAGACCATTTCCGGTAACTCCAGCGACAACTATTACGGAAAGAATTCCGGCAGAACCAAGGAGGCAATGCTCAACAAGGCAATGACCACCGCGGCTATCGTGTTCTTTGTCCTGGCGCTTGTTGTTAACATCGTGAACGTTTACCTGGGCGGCTCCAAGAATGACAGCTCCGCAAGCTCCGATACTTCAAGCATTTCCACAAGCGTGGACGCAACCACTTCTGAGGCTGACGCAGCGGGAACAGCCGAGGAAAGCAAGCCGGCAACTGCCGAGGCTTCCTCCAACAGTGATACGGCGGCGACCGCGCAGGCAGAGAGCGGACAGACTGCTGAACAGTAAAAGCAAGGACAGGTTCACCGCCTGTCCTTTTTTGTTAATAGAAGATAAATCCGGTGTAAATACTATCTTGGGACGCGCTGAATAAAGCAAAATCAGACGCGCGGGCGGGTCGGTTATGTTGTATTCAGCGTTTACCAAGCACACCCGGAGAAAGGAATTATATGAACAAGCTGAAAATATCCATACTGATGGCTCTATATAAGGCGGGCGAAAAGGGAATGTCCGTCAAGCAGCTCGCGGACTGGCTCGGCGTAAACAAAAAGGGCGTGAAGAAGCTGGAAAACACCCTCGACGAGATGAAGCAGCACAACGACATCGCGTACAAAAAAGGAAGCTGCTGGATAAAGCACCCGGAAAATTACTTCAAGGCTGAGGTCAGCCGCGTATCGCAGAAATCCGGATTCGTGAAGTCCCTCGGCGGTGAGCCTGCCGAGTATTTCGTGCGCGGCCGCGACCTGATGGGCGCTATCCCCGGAGACATCGTTCTTGCCAGAAAGACCGCTGACGCAGACGAGCGCTTCTCCGCCGAGGCGGTTGTAATGGCGGTGATCGAGGAAAACGACCGCCTGCTTTCCGGAGTTATCACCGCTGTCGGCAACAAGCTTATGGTGCTACCGGACAAGCTTTGCAGCGACCCGCTGGTCATCGCGAAGGTATCGAAGCCGGCGGTGATGCACGTCGGCGACAAGGTGGTGTTCTCCATAAAGAAGCGCGGCGAGCGCCACATGGACCACACCGTGAACATCATAGACGTGCTGGGCTCCAGCGACTGCGCGAAATCCGGGGCTCAGGCGTATATGCTCTCAAACGGGCTCCATACGGAGTTCCCGCCGGAGGTGCTGCTTGAGGCTTCAAAGCTCGACATGGACGAGCCGGACGGCGACGAGATACTCCGCAGGCTCGACCTGCGCGGGGAGCCTATCTTTACGATAGACGGCGCGGACACCAAGGACATTGACGACGCCGTGAGCATAGCCAAGACCGACCGCTGCTATAAGCTGGGAGTCCACATTGCGGACGTTTCCCACTACGTCACAAAGGGCAGCGAGCTGGACAAGGAGGCGTTCTACCGCGGTACTTCGATATACTACGCGGATCAGGTGGTGCCCATGCTCCCGAGGGAGCTTTCCAACGGGATATGCTCGCTGAATCCGCAGGTGGACAGGCTCGCATTCTCCTGCCTGATGGACGTCAGCTTTGAGGGAAAGCTGCTTTCCTACCGCTTTGAGAAATCCGTCATCAGAAGCCGCGTAAAGGGCGTGTACTCCGAGGTCAATAAGATAATCGACGGCACTGCCGATGAGGAAATAAAAGCGAAATACGCACGCGTGCTCGACCGCATTCCTCTCATGAAGGAGCTTGCGGATATTCTGGAAAAGAACCGCATTGAGCGCGGCGCCCCCGAGATAGACACGCAGGAATCCAAGATAATCACCGATGAAAACGGCGTGTGCATTGACGTTAAGCCGAGAAATACAGGTATTGCGGAGGGCATAATCGAGGAGTTCATGCTGATGGCGAACAACTCCGCGGCGGCTCTGGCGATGAAAGAGAAGATTCCGTTCGTGTACAGAGTCCACGAGGCTCCCACGACTGAGAAGCTCGACCAGCTCAACGAAACGCTGACCGCGCTTGGCATAAATCCGGAGGGGATAGGCGCGAATGCCTCCGCCGGCGACCTTGCAAGGATACTCCGGGAGAACCGCGACAGCGACCGCGCGATGGTCATAAACCGCATTGTTCTGCGCACCATGATGAAAGCGCGTTACAGCGAGGAGCCCCTTGGGCATTACGGTCTGGTCATGCCGGAGTACGCGCATTTCACCTCTCCGATACGCCGATATGCAGACCTGTCCATTCACCGTATCCTGACGGATTATGTGTACGCCCTCGACCACGAGAAGCTTTGCCGGAAGTACGCGGCATTTGCGGCTTCTGCGGCACTCCAGGCAAGCAATACAGAGCTTTCCGCCGTCCGCTGTGAGCGCGAATGCGAGAACTTCTACATGGCTGAGTACATGAAAGCGCACATCGGCGAGGAATTCGACGGCATGATATCCGGTGTCAGCGCAGGCGGAGTTTACGTTGTCCTGCCGAACACGATAGAGGGCATGGTGTCCGTTACCGCGCTCCCGATGGGAGAATACGAGGTACAGCACGGCGTTATCCTGACGGGCGCTGTCGATGGAAGCATCTTCACGGTTGGCGACAAGGTCCGCGTGAAGTGCGTTAACGTCAACGTAAACGGCGGCTTCATCGACTTTGAATTCGTGAAATAGAAACCGCTCATAATAAATGTAGGGGAGGGGCTTGCCCCTCCCGATTTATCCAAATACCAAAACACGACAATGACGCCGCGCATAAAAGTGCGGGAGGGGCAATCAGGACGATTGTCCCCACGCACCAGAGCGCGTGTCTCCCCCAGTGGGGGAGGTGGCGCGAAGCGACAGAGGGGCTGACCGACAGACCATGGACGCCGCGCATAAAAGTGCGGGAGGGGCAAGCCCCTCCCCAACGATATGATTTACGGCATTTCCAGCACGAATAATTTCTCCCGGCGGATCTCGTCTGAGCCGCGGTTCTTTCTTCCGGAGGATTCCTCCGCGAAGCGGAATCCCAGCTTCTCCATTACCCGCTGTGAAGCCGCGTTTTCGCTGTCGCAGTGGGCGATGAACCGCCGTATCCCGGAGGTCTCACGGCAGAATTCCATGAGCGCTTTTGCGGCTTCTCCCGCGTAGCCGTGACCATGGGCGCCGCGCGCCATTATCCAGCCGAGCTCCCATGCGGAGCCGTTCTCTTCAAGATAGGCGCTGACGGAGCCTATGTGCCGCCCGTCCAGCATTACCGCCATTTCGTAGAATCCCGGGCGCTCCTTTGCGGCTTCGGCTTCGCATTTCCTGAGATAACGCTCCGTTTCGGCGATGTCTTTCACCGGCAGGAACACCATCAGCCGCGTAAGCTCCGGGTCGGCGGCGTATTTGTGCGTGGAGTTAAGGTGCTTTGTTCCGAGCGGCTCCAGCGTGAGCCGTGGTGTTGTGAGCGTCATGTCTGCTCCTTTCGGTCATCTGAAATAGGTCTCGGCGAGGGCGCGGAGCTTCTCTGCCTTTGCGGCGCTGAGCTTCCCCGGCAGCATACGCCACTTCCAGTTTCCGCCCACCGTGGAGGGAACGTTCATTCTCGCCTCTTTCCCCAGCCCGAGGATATCCTGCATGGGAATTATCGCGAGGGCGGCGGGGCTTGCGTAGACCGTCCGCACGCACGCCATATTGAAGCGCTCAAAAAGGCGCTGGTCAACGTAGCTCTTTGCCATCGCCTTTGCACGGGGGTCGGCTTCCCGGAGCCATTCCATTATCGTGGAGTTGTCGTGGGTGCCGGTGTAGGCACAGCAGTTCGCGGGGTAGTTGTGCGGCAGGTGGTCGTTGTCGGTGTGCTCGGCGTTGAAGCCGAACTGGAGCACGCGCATTCCCGGGAATCCGGTGTCGCGCAGGAGCTTTTTCACGCTCTCAAAGATGTCGCCGAGATCCTCTGCTATGATGTTAACGTCCCCGAGGTCGTTCTTCACGGCGTTGAAAAGCTCCATGCCGGGGCCTTTCTCCCAGACGCCGCGCTCTGCGGTGAGCTCCCCGGCGGGAATAGCGTAGTAGGTGTCGAACGCGCGGAAGTGGTCGATACGCAGCATATCAAAGCTCTCCTGAGCCTTTCCTATCCGCTGGAGCCACCACTTGTAGCCGGTCTTGTGCATTTCCTGCCAGTTGTAGAGCGGATTCCCCCAGAGCTGTCCGGTTTTCGAGAAGTAGTCCGGCGGAACTCCGGCAACGCGCTTCGGCTCGTGCTTCTCGTTTAGCTCGAACAGCTCCGGCTGAGCCCACACGTCCGCGCAGTCCGGCGAAACGTAGATGGGGATATCCCCGATGAGCTGTATGCCGTTCTTGTTGCAGTAGCGGTGGAATCTGTCCCACTGCCGCCAGAATACATACTGCACGAATTTCACGAACTTTATTTCCTCGCTGAGCTCCTCGCGCCAGCGCTTGAGCGCCTCCGGCTTCCGCATTTTTATGTCCTCGTCCCACTGGGTGTAGGGCTTGCTGCCGAATTTCGATTTCAGCGCGGTGAACAGCGCATAGTCCTCCAGCCAGTCCTGCTCGTCAATGACGAACGAGGTGTAGCCCACGTCGTCCGTGAATCCCGCGAATGCTTCACGCAGGAGCGCCATTTTGCTCCTGCTCACCTTGTCGAAATCAACAAAGGTGGGGTCGGCGCCATAGTCTGCGTCGTCAACGGAGCTCTTCGCGAGCCAGCCGCTTTCAACGAGGTCGTCGAGGTCTATCAGCAGGGGATTCCCCGCGAACGAGGAAAACGGCTGATACGGCGAATCCGCGTAGCCGGTAGGGCCTATTGGCAGCACCTGCCAGTACTTCTGACCGGCGCTTTTCAGCCAGTCTGCGAACCTTTCGGCTTCCTTGCCGAAAGTCCCTATCCCATAGGGGGAGGGCAGGCTGGAAATGTGCATAAGTATTCCACAGCTTCTTTTCATCTTTTCTCCTGTTCTGTATCTCTGTCAGTGATTCTGTGCGTAGAGCCGCAGCAGTATTATCGCAAGAAGCGACGCCCCGCATATCACCCAGTTTATGATTATCTGCCTTTTCAGCTTTGTCTTGGAGTTCCTGCCCTTGTCGTCTTTTTTCGCCATTGTGATACCTCCGGAACCGGGACAAAGCCGTACGGATATGTGTAAGCTCCGCCCTGTTTATTTAATTATACAGTTATTTTAACACTAATATACCCGGTTTGTCAAGACTGGGTGCGAAAGGAACCATTATGAAACTTGTTATCGCAGAAAAGCCCTCAGTCGGAAATTCCATCGCCAGAATAATCGGCGCGACCCGCCGCGGGGACGGCTTCACCGAGGGAAACGGCTACATAGTAAGCTGGTGCTTCGGCCATCTTGTGGCGCTCTCCTCCCCGGAGGAATACGACAAGAAATACGGCAAGCCGTGGAAGCTCTCAAACCTGCCCATAATCCCGCTGGAATTCCGCTGGACCGTGCTGGAGAGCACCGCGCCGCAGTTCGAGAAGCTCAGACAGCTCATGGAGCGCCCGGATGTTGACGAGCTCATCTGCGCCACTGACGCGGGGCGCGAGGGGGAATGCGTGTTCCGGTACGTCTATAATCAGGCGGGGTGCACAAAGCCGTTCAGGCGGCTGTGGATAAGCTCCATGACGGACGAGGCTATCCGGGACGGGTTCAGTAATCTCCGCCCGGGGAGCGACTATGACGCGCTGTACCGCAGCGGACTTGCCCGCAACAAGGCTGACTGGATAGTCGGCATGAACGCAACTCAGCTCTTCACGGTGAAGTACCGCAGCCTGCTTTCCGTGGGCAGAGTCCAGACCCCGACCCTCGCCATGCTGGTGGAGCGCGAGAAGAAGATACAGCAGTTCGCGGCGGCGAGATACTACACGCTGGAGCTGAACTGCGGCAAATTCAGGGCGGAGAGCGACAAGATAGAGCCGCTGGAGGTGGAAAAGGCTGCTTCCGCCTGCGGAAAGACCGCCGTGGTGAAGTCCGTGGTAAAGGAGCAGAAGAACGCGAATCCCCCGAAGCTGTACGACCTGACCTCGCTCCAGCGGGACGCGAACAAGCTGTTCGGCTACACGGCTCAGCAGACCCTCGACTGCGCCCAGAAGCTCTACGAAAGCAAGCTGATGACCTACCCCAGAACGGATAGCTGCTACCTTACGGACGACATGGAGCAGACCGCGCTGGATATGGTAGAGCGCACCGCGAGAGCGTTCAAGTTCGGCGCGGATTACGAGGCGCAGGGCTGCGTCCCGGACGTTAAGCGGCTGATAAACAACGACAAGGTGAGCGACCATCACGCTCTGCTGCCCACAAAGGAGATTTCCCGGTTCGATTTCAGCAGGCTCTCCGAGGAGTGCTGGAATGTGCTTATGCTGGTTGCGGCGCGGCTTCTGCTGGCGGTTTCCCCGGTGCACACCTACAACACTGTCACTGCGGTGCTGGAGTGCGGCGGCAGGGACTTCACAGCCCGCGGAAAGACGGTAGTGCAGGGTGGCTGGAAGCAGCTTGAAAGCTCCATAAAGGCGGGGATAAAGGGGATATCCCAGGAGCCGGACGAGGACTCCGCAGACGAGCCCTCCGGGGGACTGCCGCCGCTTTCCGAGGGGAGCGAGGTCGCGGTGAAAGCCGTGAAGCAGTTGGAGCACAAGACCACTCCGCCCAAGCGCTACACGGAGGATATGCTGCTTTCCGCGATGGAGCACGCAGGCAGCGACAGCTACGATGATGACGACGATGTGGAGAAAAAGGGACTTGGCACTCCGGCGACCCGGGCGGCGATAATCGAGACCCTTGTAAAGCGGGAGTACGTTGAGCGAAAGGGCAAGCAGCTCATTCCCACCGACAAGGGGATACGCGTTATCGACATCGTGCCGGAAAAGGTGAAGTCCCCGGCAATGACCGCCGAATGGGAGAGCACCCTCCAGAAGATAGCGCGGGGCGAAGCGGACGACCAGAAATTCCTTGCGGACATGACCGAGTTCACAAAGCAGCTTATCCGGGACAACGCCGGGGAGGTCAGCCGTGACAGCAATCCGTTCAGGTTCTCGCGGCTTCCGGTGATAGGGAAGTGCCCCAAGTGCGGAAAGAACGTCTACGCGTTCCCGAAGTCCTATTCCTGCGAGGACAGCCGCGGCTCCTGCGGCTTCTACTTCATGCGGGAGATATGGGGCAAGGAGGTCAGCGAAACTCAGGCGAAGCGCATTCTTGAAAAGGGAAGCTCAATCACGCTGAAGGGCTTTCAGGACAGGCAGGGCAATCCCTGCTCAGGAAAGCTCGTGCTTGCCGACGGCAGGGTGCGTGTAGAGCTCGACAAGTAAGGCTTGAATAATTCCGCAGTTCGTGTTATACTGTTAGGGAACCTCTAAAAACCGATGTGAAAAGCGAAAATGGGCAGGGTGCGCCAGCTTCTAGGAAAACCGACGCAGTAAGGCTGTATGCCTTTCAAGGAGGTGCAACACGATGTTGCAGAGCGAAATAACCGAGTGACGGCATGGATGCCGTCACATCAGAAATTTCGCTCGTTGACAAACGAAGATGGTGCGCACTGCACATTTTTGCTCACATGAGGTTTTTAGAGGTGACCTTTACTATCAGGAGGTGCCGTGAAATGAAAATAGGAGTTTCTACCGCTTCACTGTATCCGCTCCACGCGGAGGACGCATTCGCTGAGCTCGCGGCTCTGGGCGTAAAGAACGCCGAGGTATTCGCCAACAGCACCGGGGAAGCAAGTGAGCCTGTGACCTCGCAGATAATGGATATCCGCGACAGGAACGGAATGAATATTACCAGCTTCCACCCGTTTTCCTCGCCGATGGAGTCGGTGTTCCTGTTCTCCACCTACGACCGCAGGATAGAGGAAATGATGGAGCTCTACCGGGAATTCTTCGGGACCATGAACCGACTTGGCGCGAAAATTTTCGTGCTCCACGGGGCGATACTCAGCAGCAAATGCCCGGAGGAGCATTATTTCCGGCAGTTCCGGCTTCTTGCAGAGGCTGGCAGGGAATCCGGCGTAATCGTGGCTCAGGAAAACGTGAGCTACTGTATGTCCGGAAGCCTTGACTTCCTCTTGCGAATGAAGCGTGAGCTCGGGGACTGCGCGAAGTTCGTGCTGGATTTAAAGCAGTCCCGCCGGAGCCATGCGGACGTATTCGACTATGTGCGCTCCCTCGGTGAAAGTATCGTGCACCTGCACATCAGCGACGCTGATCCAGACCGCGACTGCCTGCCTGTGGGGCAGGGGAGCTTTGATTTCCGCAGACTCATGCAGGAGATGAGCGGTATCGGATACGACGGCGCATATATCGTGGAGCTCTACCGCCAGAATTACGACGAGTTCACCCGCCTGCGGGAATCCGTGGATAACCTGACTGATACGGCGCTGTCACTCGGGCTTTTATGAATAAAAAGAGAAGAAATCGCCGCGTTGGTTTCTTCTCTTTTTTATTTGTTTATGTAGGGGAGGGGCTTGCCCCTCCCTACTTGACAAAAACCAGCTTTGGTTATATAATATCATTCGGACTTAATTAAACTAACAGAAAGAGGCAACTAAAAATGTACGACCACTGGGCAAGCGTATGGGGCAACGCAATTTCCATCAGCGAGAACCGCCCCGAGAGCTACAACAAGGATCTTACGTTCCGCTATCCGATATACACGCAGTTCGGCGGAAAGGCGGTCAGGCTGACGTTCGACAACTTCTGCGGCACCGAGAAAGTCACATTCAACCGCGTGACCGTTTTCATCGGCGGGAAGTTCTATCCCGTTACATTCGGCGGCAGGCGGGAAGTCACCATAGGCGCCGGGAAGAACACCATCTCCGACGAGCTCCCGTGCGACATCGAGCCTCAGAGCCTCATCACCGTAAGCTTCTGGTTCAAGGATTTCACGCAGCTCCGTTCGGCGGTGTTCACGAGCGGTCCTCTTACGGAGGGCTACTACGCCATGGGCGACATGACCGAGACCGAGCTTATCCCGAAGGAGATAGAGCGCTCCATCAGCGTGATATACTTCCTCAGCAATATTTCAGTGCTGACCCCTGCGGACAACCGCACCATCGTTTGCTACGGGGATTCCATCACCGCGCAGGACTGGCCGGAATACCTGACGCTCCGCTGCAACCGCGAGGAGAAGCTCCACACCGCCGTTATACGCCGTGCGGCGAGCGGCACCAGAATGCTCCGGGAATACAACTGTATAACATACGAATCCTACGGGCTTAAGGGCAAGAAGCGCTTCCAGCACGAGGTCCCGACGGACGGCGCGGATACAGTTATCATTCAGCACGGGATAAACGACATAATCCACCCGGTGGGCACCGAGGTGAATCCGTTCCGTCCCATGAGCGATATGCCGACCGCTGACGAGCTCATCGGGCTGATGAAGTATTACATTGACGAGTCCCGGCAGTTCGGCTACAAGGTGTATGTCGGCACCCTGCTTCCCATCGAGGGCTGGAGGACATACGCGCCCTTCCGCGAGGAGGTAAGGGCGAAATTCAACGACTGGATTCGCACCACCGACCTCATCGACGGCTGTATAGATTTCGACCGGGCGTTAGCCGACCCGGAGCGTCCCACAAGAATGCTCCCGGAGTTCGACAGCGGCGACCATCTCCACCCAAGCAAGGCAGGATATAAGAGAATGGCGGATATCGTCCCGGAAGAGATACTTTTATAATTCTTAATTCTTAATTCGGAATTAATTGTGTCCCGCTTCGCGGGACAAATATCAAAACGGGGACTGTATTTTACAGTCCCCGCTTTGATTTTATTCTTCCGGCTCTTCGCTGAGCTTCTTCTCTTCTTTTTTCGCGCGGTGCTTCGCCATATAGCGGGTGTTGCTCTCGCGTATCGCGGATACCGCAGGAATGCTCCTAAAGCGCTGTACCGCGTCCGTCAGGCGGCCTATTCCGGTGAAGAGATCCTGCTGAATGCTGGTCTCGCGGTTGCAGGATTTTCCGCTCTTCCAGTCGTCGATTATCACGCCGTAGCGCTCGTAGGCGTTCTTTACGGAGGTCTCCCACGACATATAGACCTCGTTCATCGCGTGCTCGCCCATCTGGCGGACTTCCTCGATGTGCCCGGCGGCGTATTCAAGCTCAGCCGCGACTGCCTTGGCGGAATCATCAGTGAGTATTCCGGTGTGGTAGTGAGTTATGCCCTCTGCCGCGCAGCTTCCCTTTATCAGCACGGAGGCTACTCCGCAGGCGGCGGCTTCCCGCACGACTATTCCGTTGGTGTCGTACTGCGACGGGAAGATAAACAGATCCCCGGCGGTGTAGTACACGCGCAGCTCCTCGCGGTCGAATACAGCGCCGGTGAATATCACCTTTCCGCGGAGCTTCAGCTCGTCAACGTAGGCTTCTATCTCCGCGCGGTCGGCTCCGTCGCCGACGAACATCATGCGGAAATCAATGCCCTTTTCGTCCAGTATTTTCAGGCTGTCCAGAATGCACCTGATACCCTTGTACCACAGCAGTCGTCCCACGAACAGGAACACGGGGCCGTGTCCCTCCAGCCCGAGCTCGGAGCGAAGGTATGCCGCGTCCTCGGCGTCGGCGCGTCCCTTCGGGAAGTCAACGCCGTTCTCCATAATGCGTATCTGCCTGCCCTCGGTCTCCTGATAGCCGAGGCTTATGAGGTTCTGGCGTGCGCCCTCGCTGACCGTCCATATCTCGTCGGCGGAGGAGATGTTGGATATCAGCAGCTTTATCGCCTGATCCTGCATGAGCTTTGTGGGAAGCGCCCGCTTTATGTCGATATCGAATTTCGTGTGGTAGGTCAGCACCATGGGCGCGTCTATCTTAGTCCGGAGCACCCGCGCCATTATCATCGAGGCAAACGGGCAGTGGGTGTGGATTATGTCGAAGCCGCTGCTTGTCAGGGAATCCAGCTTGCTTGCGGAAAACGGATATCCCATGCGGTAGCTGCATATCTTTTCGGTTATCGACATACTTGTGTATCTTACGACAGGGAACGGAAAATTATCCTGCGCCCCGGGGTAATCGGGGGTCACGACGGTCGCGCGCCCGAGCTCGCTGTTGATTATTTCTGCGTAGTTCAGTATAGTAGTCGCCACTCCATCAATAACAGGAGGGAACGAGTCGTTCATAAGGCAGATATTAAGTCCGTCTTTTTTGTCTGACATAGTTAAAAGCTCCTTAATTTTTTGGAAGTAATAAAAACATTATACCGCAGTCAGGCTGGAAAATCAAGTGTTTTCCCGGATTTTAAAGGTAACATTTTTGTAATATATGAGCACAAAGCGTCACAGCCTCAGATATTGTGGTCGTGGAAGCAGCCGGGGTCGTCCGGGATACCGTCGCCGTCGCGGTCCTCCATATGCGCAGAGGCTCCCATCATGTCCCTGCCGCGGACGCTGTATTTATCGCGCTGAGCCTGTACCGCTTCGTCCAGCAGGCGCTTTACCTCCCTGGGGCTCTTTACGGACTGGAGCACCTTTGTGGGCGTGTCGTTGTCCTTGGAAAGCAGCGTTATCGTGCCGCAGCCGACTATCCTCTGCCCGAAGGGGAGCTTCATGGATTTGTCGTAAACGCGGTACAGCTCGATTTCGTCCTCTTTGAGATTCAGCAGACCCACGCGGGTTATCAGCTTGGATTCCGTGAGAATGTAGCGCGTGAACGAGATGGGAAGCCCCATAATGCGCTTCTTTCCCGTCCAGATTATTTCGCCATAGTCCCGGGTGAGCTTCTTTATGTTAGCCATATTCAGGCTCCTTTCACTATTTCGTGAGCGATTTGATTTTTGCTTCTATCCTGCGGTATTCCGCAGATAAGGGGCTCGCGCCCTTTTGCTTCAGATATATTTCGAGGTACACGCGGTTGAAGAACGCGCTCCCGCTAAAGAACTGTTCCATGCGCTTTATCTGTTCCCACGAGTATACCCCCGTGAGGAACATCAGCTTTTCCCGCTGGGTCGCGGCGGGCTCGAGGGCTCCCATCATCAGCAGGTCGTAGCCCGCGTCGAGGGCCGCCTTTCTGTCCTCGTTGGAGTAGCTTCCGCTGAACATTCCCTCCAGAAAATCCAGAACGTCGTCAATGCGCTCGCTGTCATGATTCCTGAGCCACACGGCGCGGTCGAACACATACACCGCGCGTACCAGCGAATGCCGCTGGCGGCTGTCCGGGTGGTACTTCATGATTATCAGCAGGTGGCGGCTGAGCTGTTTATCCGGCTCCTGCGGGTAGCTTCCTACGGAGAAGCGCGTGGTCTCGTGGTCGAGCCGCGCCGCGTCCGTGAACGGAGCGTTATCCACGTTCACGCAGTGCGCGTAGATAACGGCGGCTTTCTCCCGCAGCGCCGGGAAGCTCTCGGTGAGCTTTTTGAAGAATCCGCAGGTGTACGCCGGGGAAACGAACCGCCCGCCCTTCGACAGGAACCTTTTCAGTATATCCAGCGAGTATTCCAGCGACTTCTGCGCCATATTCCAGTCGGACTGCCCGCGTATCATGTCTATGCAGGAATCCAGCCGATCCTCCCAGTTTTCCACGTCGTTCAGCTTCAGGATACCGGCGGTCATTCTGCCGCAGCAGGCTTCAAAGTCCCGGGGGCGCCACTCCAGCGCGGCGGTGTACTTCTGGAATGCATTCGCGAAATCCCACTTGCCCATGTATTCCTGAGCTTTGGCGCATTCCTCGCGGCACTCGTCCACACCGTAGGTATCCTCCTGCGCGTCGTCCTCGTCAATGAGGTCGCTGAGGTCGGCTTCTATTTTCAGCTCGTCAGGGACGGCGCTTTTCAGCCCCTCCAGAAAGAACTCCCGCGCCTCCTGATAGGAGATGTGCGTGCCGCAGTAAAGGCAGAATCCCGTTTCAAAGTCGGAATCCAGCATTATCATGCGCTCGCATTTCGGGCACATACAGTAATCAAGCATAATACCACCGCCGTTCGTCAATTAACAGACTGGCGATAAAGGCGCATCTGCGTCGTCAGCTGCAATTCGGCAGGCAAAAAGCCTAGCCGAATTGCAGCTTCCTAGCATCTGCACCTTTCTCACCAGTCTTGGGTAGACTTAATTTATTTTATATTAATTATAACACAGACGGCAAAAAAATTCAATAAAATTTCGCAATACCCCTTGCATTTTCTTAAATGATGTGCTATAATATCAATCTGATAGTGAGAATCAAAATCAAATTCGGGAGGCTGAGAAATTTGGACAGGAACAACTACAACACCAAACAGCGCGACGAGATAGTGGAGTTTTTCAGCCGCCACCGCGGAAGCTGCTTCACCGCCAAGGACATAATCGTCAGCGGCGAGGTCACGGTCGGGGAGGCAACGGTATACCGCACGCTGACAAAGCTTGCGAATCAGGGGGTGCTGAAGCGCTTCACCGGGGACGGCTCCGGGGCGTGCTATCAGCTTATGGACGAGCAGAAATGCTCCTCGCACTTCCACCTGAAATGCGACCGCTGCCAGAAGCTTATCCACATGGACTGCTCCTTTATGCGGGAAATGCAGGAGCACATCGAGAAAAACCACGGATTCGCCGTGGACGTTGGAAGAACAGTTATCTACGGGCTTTGCAGCGACTGTCAGAAAGCCCTCGAAGAACAGGACAAGGAGAAGAAATGATAAAGAAGATAATTGCGGCGGTAACTGCGCTCGCCCTCGCGGCGGGACTGTGCGGGTGCTCCGCCGATGAAAAGCCGGAGAGCGGAAAGCTCACGGTGATAACCACGATATTCCCGGCTTACGATTTCGCGCGGCAGGTATTCGGTGACAGCGCGGACGTGAAAATGCTGCTGAAACCCGGTCAGGAGAGCCACAGCTACGACCCCTCCGCAAAGGACATCGTTGAGATAAGCGGCTGCGACCTCTTCATCTACAACGGCGGCGAATCCGACCAGTGGGTGGAGAGCGTGCTGAAATCCGCGCCGGATATAAGCACGTTCCGCATGACTGACGCGGTCTCCCTGCTGGAGGAGGAAGTCACCGAGGGAATGCAGGAGCACGAACACGAAGAAGAATCAGACGACCATGACGAGGAGGAATACGACGAGCACGTCTGGACTTCTCCGGAAAATGCCGCGAAGATAGTCCGGGCGCTGGGGAACACCGCCGCAGAGCAGTTTCCGGAGCTTTCAGAGCTGCTCACGGCAAACGCCGGGGACTACGCCGGGAAAATAGACGAGCTTGACGATAAATTCGCGGAGCTTCTTGACGGCGAGGAGCGGTATTTCATCTTCGGCGACAGATTCCCGCTGCTGTACTTTTTCAGGCGCTACGGGCTGAATTACTATGCGGCATTTCCGGGGTGCGGCAGCGAAACGGAGCCCTCAGCCCGGACGATGACATTCCTGCTCGACAAGCTGAAACAGCAGGACGCGGTGCCTGCGGTGTTCTGTATCGAGCTTTCCAGCCGGAGGCTGGCGGACGTGCTGGCGGAGGATTCCGGCTTGCAGACCGTGGAATTCCACACCTGCCACAATATTTCTCAGGACGATTTCAACAGCGGCGCGACCTATGTAACGCTCATGCAGCGGAATTACAGCGCGCTCTCAAACGTGCTCAGGGGTGAGTGAAATGACGGAAAACGATTATCTTATAAAGGTGAGCGACTTAACGCTCTCCTACGAAAATATGACGGTCATCAGCGGAATGAGCTTCAACGTCAGCAGCGGGGATTACCTCTGCATTGTGGGCGAAAACGGCTCAGGCAAGAGCACGCTTGTAAAGTCGCTGCTCTCGCTGAAAAAGCCGGTGGGCGGCAGCATTGAATTCGGCGGAGGGCTCCGCCGCAACGAGATAGGCTACCTCCCGCAGCAGACCGGAGCACAGCAGGATTTCCCCGCAAGCGTGGGGGAGGTCGTTATCTCCGGGTGCCTTAATTCCCGGGGGATACGCCCGTTTTACTCCGACAGGGAGCGGAAAATGGCGGCGGAGAACATGGAGCGCCTGGGCATAACGCACCTCAGAAAGCGCAGCTACCGGGAACTCTCCGGAGGACAGCAGCAGCGGGTGCTTCTGGCGAGGGCGCTGTGCGCGACAAAGAAGCTGCTCCTGCTGGACGAGCCGGTCTCCGGGCTTGACCCGATGGTCACAGCCGAGATGTACGAGCTGATAAGCGGCATAAACAAGAGCGGCGTTACCGTGATAATGGTAACGCACGACATATCCGCGGCGCTGAAATACGCCACGCATATACTCTGCCTGCGGCATGAAAGCTGGTTCTTCGGAACCTGCGATGAATTCCTGTGCAGCAGCGCTTCTGACTTCCTGAAAGGGGGCGCTTCAAATGGGTGACATGATATCCGCGTTCTTTGGGTCGCCGATACTGGTGCGGGCGCTCGTTGTGGGAGTTCTGGTGTCGCTGTGCGCGGCGCTGCTGGGTGTGAGCCTCGTGCTTAAGCGTTACAGCATGATAGGCGACGGTCTTTCCCATGTGGGATTCGGCGCGCTGGCGATAGCCTCCGTACTTAACTGGGCTCCCATGGCGGTGACTATTCCGGTGGTCATCGCGGCGGCGTTCCTGCTTCTGCGAATTTCGGGAAGCAGCAAGATAAAGGGCGACTCCGCGATAGCGCTTATCTCCACAGGAGCGCTGGCGGTGGGCGTAATGGCGGTGTCCCTCTCCGGAATGAACACCGACCTGGACAGCTACCTTTTCGGCAGTATATACGCGATAAGCAGCGAGGACGTGGTGCTGAGCGTTGTGCTGGCTCTTCTTGTTCTGGTGCTGTTCATATTCTTCTACACGAAGATCTTTGCGATAACCTTTGACGAGAACTTCGCGAAGGCGACCGGCACCAAGGCGAGCCTCTACAATATGCTGATAGCCCTGCTGACTGCGGTCACAATTGTCATCGGCATGAGAATGATGGGCAGTATGCTTATCTCCAGCCTGATAATATTTCCGGCGCTGTGCAGCATGAGGGTATTCAAGAGCTTCCGGGCGGTGACGATATGCTCGGCGGTGATCTCCGTGGTGACTTTCGTCGTGGGAATGGTGATCTCCTACGAGCTCGGAACTCCCGGCGGCGCAAGCATAGTCTGCGTGAATATCGCGGCATTTGCGGCGTTCACAGCCGTTGGAGCGATAGCCGGCAGGAGCAGGAAATAAAAAAACGGGAGGGTCTTGCCCTCCCGCCAGCCTGTCGATAAACCGCCATCTGCGTCGTCACTCCGCATGACGGCAGGCACAAAGCC
>CALBGD010000412.1 GCA_937893735.1 uncultured Clostridia bacterium
CTTAATTTTTGGCGCTTTTGTCTATTGACTTTTCATAGCTGGTCTCCTATTAGGATATGTAATCTTCCTGAGTATATATTTCCATAAAAGAAAGCAGTTGTCAATTAGTTTATTAGCAAAACTATTTACAAACCTGCTTTTCGTTTTTTGTGAGTTTTGCTGAATGGTGGAAAATGAAAGTGCGACACCGTGTCGCACCTGTCACATCTCGGCAGTGTTTTCCTTGAAAACATGGGATTTACCGGCGGCGAGATACTCGACCCGGCAATGGGAACAGGTAATTTCTTCGGGAACCTCCCGGCGGAAATGGCGGAGAACAGCCGTTTATACGGCGTTGAACTCGACAGCCTGACCGCGCGTATAGCAAAGGAACTCTACCCAGAAGCGAAAATACAGAACCGTGGATTTGAGCGTACAAAGTTCGAAAACGGAACATTCGATATGATTATCGGAAACGTGCCGTTTGGGGATTTCAAGCCCTACGACCCGGAATACGACGAATACCTTATCCACGATTATTTCTTTGCAAAAT
This sequence comes from uncultured Clostridia bacterium, assembly GCA_937893735.1. Taxonomy (GTDB): domain Bacteria; phylum Bacillota; class Clostridia; order Oscillospirales; family Ruminococcaceae; genus CAG-115. Next base: position 533 of record CALBGD010000412.1, read on the forward strand.
CCATCGACAAGCTGAAGCCCGGCGGAATCATGGCGCTCATCACCTCCGCAGGAACTATGGATAAGTACGATGATTCATTCCGCCGTGAGCTGTCCCGAAAAGCGGATTTTATCGGCGGCGTAAGGCTCCCGGAGGACGCATTCCGCACAGCAGGAACGCAGACGGTCACGGATATTCTTTTCTTTCAGAAATCTGAATTTGAACATAGCCACGACCGTCAGCCGGACTGGGTAAAGACCTCCAGTCTATTTGAGAGCGCAAGTGTATTTTACGAAAACAGTTATTTTCACCAGCATTCCGAAATGATCCTCGGAACTCCGGAAATCGTTTCGGGAAGATTCGGAAATACACGCACGATAAAGTCTGACGGCAACACCGCCGAACGGCTTTCCGAAACCATTGGCAGACTTGACGGAAATTTCTCCGCCGAGCCGACCATAGACGATGAATTACCGAAAGAAGAATACGGAGATATCCCGGACGGCGTAACTCCGTACACATATTATGTCAGCGGAGGTTCGCTGTACTATGCGGAAAACCGCAGTGCAGTGCCGTTTACGGGCAGTTCCGAACCGCGCATAAAAGCCATGTGCGGTATACTCGACCGGCTGAACGAAGTGACCGCCGCGCAGAAGAAAGGGTGTTCTGACGATGAGCTGAAAATGCTCCAAAGCCGCCTGAATAACGCATACGACGGCTTTGTAAAGAAATACGGACACCTCAACGGGCGCACAAATATCAGCGCATTTGCAGACGATATCCGCGCGCCGCGGCTGACCTCGATCGAAAATGTCGAGGAACTCCCGGACGGGAAACAGCGGTTTACCAAAGCGGATATCTTCACTCAGCGGACGATAAACGTTGACCGCGTTCCGGCGCACGTTGACACCGCACTTGAAGCGCTCCACCTCTCGATAAATTTGAAGCAGACGGTAGACCTGGAGTACATTTCACAGCTCTGCGGAAAGGACAAGGACGCGGTAATTTCGGAGCTTGGCGAGCATATCTACTGCAATCCGGCGAAGAACACCGGCGGCAGATATTCCGGCTGGGAAACCGCAGAGGAATACCTCTCCGGACACGTCCGCAGTAAGCTGGCTCTGGCGCAGGAAGCCGCCAAAACCGACCCGGATTATGAGCGTAATGTTGCCGCACTGCTGGATAATCAGCCGCCGAGAATAGGGATCGAAGATATCGGCTTCCGTGTGGGAACTATCTACATCGAGCCGGAGATGTTTCAGAATTTTGTGTACGAAACGTTCCAGACGCCGGATTGGCAGAGGCACCGCCCGAATATGCACGGCTATTCAAAGGAGATAACCGTAAATTATTCTCCTGAGATGAACCAATGGAAAGTTACCAATTCAAGCGGAATGTCGGACGTGCTTTCAACTGAAACCTACGGCACAAAACGGCTCAACGCATACGAGCTGACGGAGCTTCTTCTGAACCAGAAACGCGCAGTCGTGAACGATTACCGGGAGCTTCCGGACGGCAGGACGGAAAGGGTATTCAACGCAAAGGAAACCATTCTGGCGCGTGAATGCCAGGACAAAATCGAGCAGGCATTCCACGACTGGGTAATGGCGGATAAAGACCGAATTCAGGTCATCGAGGACCGTTTCAATGCGCTGTTCAACAACATCAAGCCGAGGACTTACAACGGCGATTATATCACGATACCCGGAATGAATCCGAACCTTACCCTGCGCCCTCACCAGAAGAACGTTATCGCGCGAATTGCCGCCACCGGCACCTGCATGATGGCGCATGAAGTCGGCGCAGGAAAGACGGCGGCGATGGGCGCGGCGGGAATGTACCTCAAATCCATAGGAGCCTGCACCAAGCCGATGTATGTCGTGCCGAATGCAGTCGTGGCGCAGTTCGGCGAGGAATTACAGCGGTTCTTCCCGGAAGCTAAAATACTTGTAGCCACGTCGAAAGATATGGAAAAATCACAGCGGCGGCGTTTCCTTTCAAAGATATCCGTCGGGAATTTCGACGCGATTGTCATTCCGCAGTCGCAGTTTGAAAAAATGCCGCTTTCGCTTGAAAGACAGGAGGCGATGTATGATGAGAAGCTGACCGAAATCTCCAATGCGATACAGGCGGCGAAAGCCGACAAGGGCGAGCGTTTCACGGTCAAGGCTCTGGAGCGCCAGCGAAAGCAGATCGAGAAGAAAATTGAGAAAATGCGCGCCGCATTCAAGAAAGACGATTTCATCACATTCGAAGAACTCGGGTGTGACTTTCTTTTTGTGGACGAAGCGCATAATTACAAGAATCTCGCCGTTTTCTCCAAGATGAACAACGTCGCCGGCGTGAACGCGAATGCGAATTCACAGAAAGCGTTCGATATGGAAATGAAGTGCCGCTATTTGCAGGAGCTTCATAACGGCGGCGGTGTGGTTTTCGCCACGGGAACGCCTGTAATCACACCTTACCAACACTCAAATACTGAATT
>CALBGD010000413.1 GCA_937893735.1 uncultured Clostridia bacterium
TTCTGCAAGTTCCTTGGCGCGGAGCAGCGTGAGCCCCTGCCGGAGTTCAGCCAGTTCGGTGGAATGCACGTTTTCGCCTGCACCAACAAGGACGGCAGAAAGGACCTTACGGGTACGGCGTTCCCGGCTTCGCTGATAATGCCGCAGTTTGAATTCGTGATGTCCGAGGACAAAATGATATTTCTTATCCCGCTGTTCTTCCAGAACAACGTGCACGGATATTTCATCACGCCGTACGTCCGGGACGAGCACCACAGCGAACGGCTGTACACATTCTGCAACAGCCTTAGCCGCTGTCTCGAGAATATGCGCACGCATGAGCACATGAGGGCGCTCAACCGTCGGCTGGAGTTCATGTTCACGCATGACCAGCTCACGCAGATATACAACCGCTATGGCTTCTATCAGGGCTTCCGGGAGGAATACATGGCGCACAGCGGTGCAAACTGCGACGTATTCATCGTGTCGGTGGATATGAACGACATGAAGTACATAAACGACAACTTCGGCCATGCGGAGGGCGACGAGGCTCTTTGCATGATAGCGCGTGCGCTGAGCGGGGCTTCAGAGAGCGCCGGCGGCGGGGTTATCTGCTCGCGCTTCGGCGGAGATGAGTTCGTTGCAGCGAAAATATGCTCGGGCGACGCGGCAGAGCAGGCGGAGAGGTACCGCCGGGGATTCGCGGAAAAGCTGGCGGAGATAAACGCGGCTTCCGGAAAGAAATATCAGGTTCAGGTCGGCTTCGGAGTGTATTCGGCGTCGCTTTCCGGCGTAGATTCCATAGATGGACTCATTGAGCTCGCCGACAGGCTGATGTATTCCGACAAGGCAAAGCACAAGCGGCACCCCAGAAACTGAGCGGACGATAAAGCTGCGTCAGCCGTCCTGAGTGATTTAAAAGGGAGGACGCCTGAAATGTCCTCCCTTGATTTTATTCTGCCACCGCCAGAGTAACGCTGTGCGGTGCTGCGCTGACCGTTCCCTCGACCGAATAGAGCGGCTCCGCCGAAGCTCTTTTGCTGTCCGCGAGGATATCGGCTTTCCCGGAAATCGGGCGTTTCAGCGGCTGGTCGTTCGGGTTCACCAGCAGGAGCAGGTTCCCGATATGCGCGATGACCGCGCCGTTTTCCGCCGGCTCGTAGGTCAGCTTTTCGCGTATCTCGTCACCGGTGCGCAGCCGGAGCGCCGGGTAATTCTTCCTTATCGCGATAAGCCCCTTGTAGTATTCCAGCACGTTTCGGTGTATCGTCACATCGTTCCATTTAATGCTGTTCACGCTGTCCGGGGAGTTGTAGCTGTCGTGCACAAAGCCGCCGTCCGGGTCGGGCTTGCTGCGGAGCAGCTCCTGCCCTGCCTGCATGAACGGGATCCCCTGCGACAGGAATACCAGAGCCGCCGCCATCTTGTCTGCGGCAATGATTTCCTCCTCGTTCGCGGAGGGCATGGACACCCTCAGCTTGTCGAAAAGCGTGAGATTATCGTGCGCCTCAACGTAGTTCACGGTCTGCTGCGGAGTATCCGTCCAGCATTCGGACTGCGGGCGCTCCACGTCGCTGCGGAAAACTCCGCCGGAGATAACGGACTTTATAAGCTCGGACTGCCCCGGCTCGCCGTTGACATAGCCGCAGCTTTCGTCCTCAAATACGGAGCCTTTCACGCCGTCCCGGAAATCATCGGAGAACATCGCGAACTGCGGGAGCTTCACGGCGTTGCGCTTCATGGCGCGCTTCTTTTCGGAGAGCGGGGATTTTCCGCCCGTCCAGCCCTCGCCGTAGAGAATTATGTCCGGGTTTATTCTGCGGAGCTTTTCGGCGCAGAGGTTCAGCGTTTTTATATCCATAAGTCCCATCAGGTCGAATCGGAAGCCGTCAAGGCGGTATTCCTCCGCGAGGTAGCACAGGCTGTCCTGAATGAATTTCGAAGCCATCGCGCGGTCGCTGGCGAATTCGTTTCCGCAGGCGGAGCCGTTGGAGAGCGTGCCGTCAGCTTTGTGCCGGTAGTAGTACTCCGGGAATGTCTTTGTGAACGGGGAATCCGCCGTGCTGTATGTGTGGTTGTACACCACGTCCATGATTATGCCGATACCCCGGTCGTGAGCCGCCTTTATCAGCTCCTTGAACTCGCGGACGCGGGCGGTGCCGTTGTTCGGGTCGGTGGTGTAGCTTCCCTCGGGGATATTGTAGTTCAGCGGGTCGTAGCCCCAGTTGAAGCCTGCCTCAGGGTCGGTCTCGTCAACGGTCTGGTAGTCGAACACCGGGAGCAGGTGAATGTGAGTTACACCCAGCTTCGCGATGTAGTCCAGACCTATCACGTCGGAAAACGCGTTCGTCACGTTCTTCTCGCAGAATGCCCCAAACTTCCCGCGCAGCCGGAAATTCCCGCTTTCGTCCGAGGAAAAGTCCCTGACGTGAAGCTCGTAGATAACCGCGTCCGTGTAGCTTTCCAGCTTTACCGGGCGGGAGTCCTCCCAGCCGTCCGGGTCGGTGCGGGAGAGGTCTGTGACCATTCCGCGTATTCCGTTTGCCCCGGCAGAGCGCGCGTAGATGTCTATCGTTTCCCGGGAATCTATCTCATAGGTGTAGAATATTCCGTGCAGGTCGCCGGAGACCTCAGCGCACCATACGCCGCCGCTTTTCTCCATGGGAATGCGGTCGTAGGGCTTTGGCTCTGACGGAGTGCGGTACAGCCGCAGGAACGCCTGCTCCGCCAGCGGAGCCCACACCCGGAACAGAGTGCGTCCGGCGGAATATATCGCGCCAAGCTCGCCGTCAAAGTAGAATTCCTTGTCTATTGCCTTAAAATCTGGAAGATTCATAATTACCTCCGTAAATCAGTTGTCGGACAGAATGGCTATGCTGAGCGGCGGCATTACAAGCCCGCCGTCAGCGGTGACCTCCTGCGAAGCGGAAACGGTGAGATATCCTCGAAGCTCTTTGCCTGTGAAATCATCAATTGTCTTTTCTTCATCGGAGTAGTTGTACACGATGATAACTCCGGAGCCGTTCCATTCCCTGCGGACAGCCGCAGTATCCTGACCCTGTATGTTCAGTACCTCGGTTTTTCCACGGGCTATGCAGGGATTTTCATTGCGTATGCGCAGTGCGCGCTTGTAGTAGTTCAGTATGGAATCCGGGTCGGAGAGCTGGGTCTGCACGTCTGCGAAGCGGTTCTCCTGCGGCTCTATATTTGGTGGACCGTAGGTCAGCCCGGAGCCCTCCGCGTCCCATATCATCGGGGCGCGCTTGTTTTCGTCCCTGCCGCTTCCGGTAAGCCCGGTCTCATCGCCGTAATACACGAACGGAGAGCCGGACATCGTGAGCAGTAGCCCAGCCGCCGCCTTTATCTTAGCCGGGTCGTAGCCGAATATTCCGGCGCCGCGGTTGGTGTCGTGGTTCCCGATGAACGGCGCGTCAATGGCGGTGTCGCTGTACTCCGCGAGCTTTTCCTCCACCGTGGTCATTGCCTGCGCGAAGGATTTCACGGAATTCGCGGAGCCGGACATATTGATGGTCTTGGCTATCTTGCCGTCCTCCTCCGCCATGGTGAAGCCGAAAACGCTGTCTATCCCGGATTTGTAGTACTTGGTGTAGGAGGTGAAGCTCTCCCAGACCTCGCCGACGATGTAGCATTCCGGGTCAAGGCTCTTGCAGTAATCCACGAACCATTTCAGCACCTCGATGTTCTTGTCGGGATTTCCGCTGAAATACTCCTTTACTGCGTCCAGCCGGAAGCCGCCCGCGCCCTTTTCCAGCCAGAATTTTGCTATATCCTCGAATTCCGCGCGGACGGCGGGGTTGTCAAGCTGGAGCTCCGGCATATTCTCTGAGAACACCGCTTCGTACCAGTGGCTTCCGGTCTGGTAGTAGTTGTTCGAGCCGGTCGGCTTCTCGTCATAGAAATAGTAGTAATCAACGTACGGGTCGTGAACCGGGCAGATATCGCCGTTAAGGCAGGGTTCGTCCTCCGCCGCGCCGCAGGGCTGTGCGCGCAGGCTCTCTGCGGCGTGCAGGAACCATTCGTGCTCCTTGGAGGAGTGGTTCATCACAAGGTCGATAAGCAGCTTTATGCCGCGCTTTTCGCACTCGGCGGCGAGGTTTTCGAAATCCTCCATCGTGCCGTACTGCGGGTCTACCGCGAGGTAGTCCTTCACGCTGTACTTGTGGTAGGAGCCCGACGGCATTATCGGCGAAAGCCATATCCCGTTGAAGCCCATCTCCTGAATGTAATCCAGCTTGGAGGTAACGCCGTTGAGGTCGCCTATTCCGTCGCCGTTGCTGTCGCAGAAAGAATACACGAATACCTGATAGTAGTTGCGGTAATTGTCGTCAATGATGTTAAGCTCCTGCTCGTATCCGTACTCCGGGAGCGTTTCTTCTGTGGGTATGTTCATATTATCCTGTGCGCCGGGCGCCGAGCACCCGGACAAAAAAACAGCCGCCGCCGAAACCACGGCTGCGGCTGAAAGTATCATTCTGTTTAGCTTCATTTGTCCTCTTTCGGGAGTTCCCGTGTTTCTATGGTGCGGACGGATTCGCGCTCGATGAGCTCCGGGCGGAGCTTCACGGAGGCTATCTCTATGCCGCTTTTCATCTGCTGTATCATGAAGAATGCGGTCTTTCCGATATGTATGCGGTTCTGGTACATGGTGGTTATGCGCGGCTGCGAGTACTCGGAGGGCGGCAGGTTGTCGTAGCCTGTAACGCTGATGTCCTCCGGGACTTTAAGCCCCATTTTAATCAGCTCCCGCACCGCCGTGCAGGCGAGAAGGTCGCTGATGCAGACTATCGCGGTAACTCCCGTCCCGGCTATTTCGTGGACGAGCTTTTTCGTGCCCTTGCCGGAGAAGTGGCCGCATTTCACTGCGGCGGGGTTTTCGGTGAGCCCCAGCTCCCGCAGAGCCGCAGAGTACGCCTCCCGGCGCTCTATCGTGACGATGGAGTCCGCTTCGCCGCCGAGGAATCCTATCTTATCGTGCCCCTTTGACCAGAGATAGCGCACCATCTGGCGTATTCCTCCGGAGTTGTCGCAGCCCACACGGGCGACAAGCGGGTAGTCGATGTAGTTATCCAGCACCACCATCGGGATATCCATGCTGCGGATATTCTCGATGAACACCGGGTGCGGCTTGAATCCGAGGAACACGCAGCCCTCATAGTCGCCGCCGGTGAGCGAGGTGTAGTAGAGTCCGTTTTTCAGTTCCTCGTCGTTTATGGTGGATACCCGCACGCCTATGCCCTGTTCTGCGGCGGTCGCCTGTATCCCGAGGATTATCTCATATCCGAACTGGTCTACCTTGTCGAAGTGTATGCTCCCGTAGATGAACACCACTATCGTCCGGGAGTATGCCGCACGGTTGGTCTTTACCTGATAGCCCATCTCGCTGGCACAGCCGAGCACCCTTTCGCGGGTCTTTTCACTGATATCCGTTGCGCCGGAAAGCGCCTTGGAAACAGTGCTCTTCGCCATGCCGAGCCTGTCGGCTATATCCTGTATGGTAACGCTCTTGACTGCCATGCGGTCACGCTCCTTAATTGATATTGATTCATCAGCCCTTTACTGCGCCGCCGGTAACTCCGCCGACATAGTACTTCTGCATCACGATGAACAGCGCGCCTATCGGGATAGATACAAGCACTGCCGCCGCGGCGAACTGGGTGTAGTAGGTTCCGATGAACTCTCTTTCAAGCATCTTGAACATACCGAGAGCCACCGTGTACTGGTCGTAATTCGCGCCGCATATCATGCTGGGGAAGATGTAGTCTACCCACGGAGCCATGAACGTTGTCAGCACCGTGTATACGATTATCGGCTTTGACAGCGGTATGGTTATCTTGAAGAATACCTGCGCCTTTGTCGCGCCGTCAAGGTAGGCTGATTCATCAAGGGATTTCGGTATCGTGTCGAAGAAGCCCTTGGCGATGTAGTAGGTAAGTCCCGAACCGCAGATGTAAACCAGCGTGAGGCATACCAGCGGATTCTCGGTG